>NZ_JBVHDS010000002.1:532144-544023 GCF_055563255.1 Streptomyces sp. NPDC002958
CCCGGTCATGGGAAGGGGCGGGAAACAG
The DNA here is from genome assembly GCF_055563255.1 of Streptomyces sp. NPDC002958. Classification (NCBI taxonomy): domain Bacteria; kingdom Bacillati; phylum Actinomycetota; class Actinomycetes; order Kitasatosporales; family Streptomycetaceae; genus Streptomyces; species Streptomyces sp. NPDC002958. Next base: position 532,173 of record NZ_JBVHDS010000002.1, read on the forward strand.
GCCCGCCGCAGGCGTATGTCCGCCCGCAGCCGCACCCCTCAACCGGGCGCCCGTATCCCCGCCCCGCCCCGAACCTCAGCGCCGAGCCACGCCCTCCGCCCGCGCCGCCGCGGCCACCGCAGCCGTCACCGCCGGCGCCACCCGCTCGTCGAACGGCGACGGAATCACGTAGTCCGCCGCGAGCTCATCGCCCACGACATCCGCCAGCGCATTCGCCGCGGCGATCTTCATGCCCTCGGTGATCCGGGAGGCCCGGACCTGAAGCGCGCCTGCGAAGATGCCCGGGAAGGCCAGCACGTTGTTGATCTGGTTCGGATAGTCGGAACGCCCGGTCGCCACGACTGCCGCGTACTTGTGCGCGATGTCGGGGTGGACCTCGGGGTTCGGATTGGCCATCGCGAAGACGAACGCACCGGGTGCCATCGAGGCGACGGCGGCCTCGGGCACGGTACCGCCGGAAACCCCGATGAAGAGGTCCGCGCCGGCCAGCGCGCTCTCCAACGGACCGGAGATCCCGGCCCGGTTGGTGAGCTCGGCCAGCTCGCGCTTGACGTCCGTCAGGTCCTCGCGGTCCCTGCTGACGATGCCCTTGCGGTCGGCCACGGCGACATCGCCGAGCCCCGCCTCCAGCAGGAACTTGGCGATGGCAACCCCGGCGGCACCGGCGCCCGAGATGACACCGCGCAGCTCGCCGAGGCTCCGGCCGGACAGCTTCGCGGCGTTGCGCAGGGCCGCGAGCGTCACAATGGCGGTGCCGTGCTGGTCGTCGTGGAAGACCGGGATGTCGAGCCGCTCCCGCAGCTTGGCCTCGATCTCGAAGCAGCGCGGCGCCGAGATGTCCTCCAGGTTCACGCCGCCGAAGGACGGTGCGAGCCGGACGACCGTCTCGACGATCTCGTCCGCGTCGGTGGTCGCGAGCGCGATCGGCACCGCGTCGACGCCGCCGAACTGCTTGAACAGGATTGCTTTGCCCTCCATCACCGGGAGGGACGCCTCGGGACCGATGTCACCGAGGCCGAGCACCGCGGTGCCGTCCGTCACGACAGCGACGACCTGCGACTTCCAGGTGTAGTCGTGGACCAGCTCGGGATTCTGGGCGATGGCGCTGCACACCTTGGCGACGCCGGGTGTGTACGCGAGGGACAGATCGTCCTTGTCACGGACGGGAACGGTGGCCTGCACTGCCATCTTGCCGCCGCGGTGGAGCGCGAAGGCCGGATCGAACGGCTCATCGGTGGTGCTGTCGGTGGTGCTGTCGCTGGTGCTGTCGCTGCGAGGATTGACAATCTCCGCTGCCATGGTGTTGGCCCCTTAAGTCTTCATCGTTTGAGGGTGGCCACTCCTGGTTGAGGAGGGGTGGGCGGGCACCGCGTACGTCCCCCGCGCCCGGCGGTTGGCCCGCCCCGGCAGGGGAGATACGTACGCGCGGGCGCGCCGCACACGCGCCCTGAGCCCCGGATGAGGGGTGTAAAGGTCTTTTTTACCGGACGGACCGCATCACCGACGAGTCCATCTCGACGCGGTGATGTGACTCATAGCCGAATATCTGGACAAGTCAGCCAACCGGCGAAATTTCGTCCACCAGTCGGCATGCACCGAAAGTCGTCCGGCATCAAGAAGAAAACCCCATAGATGGTCCGGTCTTGATGTACCAGCCCTTTGAGGTTCGGGGATCGCCCGTTACCCGATTTTGACATGACTGGCCCCCTGTTTGAACGAATCCGAATGGCAAAATGCCGTAATCACACACAGGCGACGACATCCGACGTCGTGTGTCCACAGCACCTGGTAACACCCCTCACCTGCCGGAGGAACCCGAACATGACCGCAAGCACCACACGTCGTACGGCTGCGAAGTCCCGGATTGCAGCGGTCGGCGCCATCGCGGTCGCCGGCACCATGCTGCTGACCGCCTGCGGCGACCAGACCGACGGGGGCGGCACCGACACGAACGCGAAGAAGAACGCCGCGCCGCTCTTCAGCAAGCTGCCCAAGGACATCCAGGACGCGGGCGTCATCAAGGTCGGCACCAACGCCGAGTACGCCCCGATGGAGTCCGAGGTCAACGGCCAGATCGTCGGTGTCGACCCCGACATCGCCGCCGCCCTCGGCAAGCAGCTCGGAGTGACGTTCACGTTCACCTCGGGCTCCTTCGACGGCCTGATCAGCGCCCTGAACTCGGGCCGCTACGACATCGCGATGTCGTCGATCACCGACAACAAGCAGCGTCAGGAGGGCCTGGACGCCAAGGGCAAGAAGCTCGGCGAGGGCGTCGACTTCGTCGACTACTTCACCGCCGGTACGGCCGTGTACGTGAAGAAGGGCAACCCGCAGGGCGTCAAGTCCATCGAGGACCTGTGCGGGCGGACCGCCGCCGTGCAGAAGAGCACCACGTACGAGAAGGCCCTGAACACCCAGTCCAAGAAGTGCACGGACGGGGGCAAGAAGGCCATCGACATCCAGGCCTTCGAGGACGACACCGAGGCCCAGACCCGCGTGAAGTCCGGCGGCGCGGTTGCCGGCGTCAACGACTACCCGGTCGCCCTCGAACTGGTCCGCAAGGCGGACAACGGCCAGGCCTTCGAGATCGTCGGCGACCAGTACGACGCCGGCCCCTTCGGGATCGCGGTCAGCAAGAAGAACACCCAGCTCCGGGACGCCCTCAAGGAAGCCGTCGACGCCATCATCAAGGACGGCTCCTACCAGAAGGTGCTGGAGAAGTGGGGCGCAGAGTCCGGCGCGATCGACGCCGCCGCCATCAACGGCGGCAAGTGAGCCAGGCCCACCACTGAAGGGCAGTCGCTGTGACTGAGAAGTTCGACAAGGTGCCTGTGGGCACCATGCCGGGCGGGGGCACGGTCTCCAAGGAGGCCACGCTCTCCGCCGGGGCGATAAAGGCAATTCCCGTCCGCCACTACGGGCGCTGGCTCAGCGGTGTGATCGTCATCGCGCTGCTGGCGGCGCTGGTGTACGCGTTCGCGCAGGGCAACGTCCAGTGGCACGCGGTGTCCGACACGCTCTTCGACGACACCGTCGTCAAGGGTGCGGGCCGCACCCTGATGATCACCGTGCTCTCCATGGTGCTCGGCGTGGTCCTCGGCGTGATCCTGGCGGTCATGCGGATGTCCAAGAACCCGGTGACCAGTGGCGTCGCCTGGCTGTACATCTGGTTCTTCCGCGGCACGCCGGTCTACGTGCAGTTGCTGCTGTGGTTCAACCTGGCGCTGATCTTCCCCATCCTGAACATCCCGTTCATCTACAAGGACGAGATGACGGACGTCATGACCCCGTTCATGTGCGCCCTGCTGGGCCTCGGCCTGAACGAAGCGGCGTACATGTCGGAGATCTGCCGTGCCGGTATCCAGTCGGTGGACGAGGGCCAGACCGAGGCGTCGCACGCACTCGGCATGACCCAGGCCAAGACGATGCGCCGGGTGGTGCTGCCGCAGGCGCTGCGGGTGATCATCCCGCCGACCGGCAACGAGTTCATCAACATGCTGAAGACCTCGTCGCTGACGGTCGCGGTGACCTATCCGGAGCTGCTCCGTGCCACGTCGAGCATCGGCTCGACCTCGTACGCGGTGATGGAGATGCTCTTCGTCGCGTCGATCTGGTACATCGCGATGACCAGTGTGTTCAGCGTCGGGCAGTTCTATCTGGAGCGCCGTTATGCCCGGGGCACGACCCGCAGCCTGGCGCCCACCCCTTGGCAGAAGGTCAAGGCGAACCTGGCCGCATTCAGCAACCGCACGGGGGTGACCTCATGACCGCCATGGTGAAGGCCGAAGGTGTCCACAAGTCCTTCGGCGCCGCACACATCCTCAAGGGCATCGACCTGGAGGTCGCCCCGCGCGAGGTCTTCTGTCTGATCGGCCCGTCCGGTTCCGGCAAGTCGACCTTCCTGCGGTGCATCAACCACTTGGAGCAGATCAACGCCGGCCGACTGTACGTCGACGGCGAGCTGGTGGGCTACCGCCAGAAGGGCGACAAGCTCTACGAGCTCAAGGCCGGCGAAGTAGCCCTGAAGCGCCGGGACATCGGCATGGTCTTCCAGCGCTTCAACCTCTTCCCTCATATGACGGCGATCGAGAACGTCATGGAGGCCCCGGTCCAGGTCAGGGGCGAGGCGAAGGCAGTGGCCCGGGCCCGGGCCGAGCGACTGCTGGACCGGGTGGGCCTGGCCGACAAGGCGAAGAACTATCCCTCCCAGCTCTCCGGTGGTCAGCAGCAGCGGGTGGCCATCGCCCGCGCCCTGGCCATGGAGCCGAAGCTGATGCTCTTCGACGAGCCGACGTCGGCGCTCGACCCGGAGCTGGTGGGCGATGTCCTGGACGTCATGCGCGATCTCGCGGAGGACGGCATGACGATGATCGTCGTCACCCATGAGATGGGCTTCGCCCGTGAGGTCGGCGATGCGCTGGTCTTCATGGACGACGGTGTGGTGGTCGAGTCGGGCCACCCGCGCGACGTACTGACCAACCCGCAGCACGACCGGACAAAGTCGTTCCTGTCAAAGGTGCTCTGAGAGCGCAGAAGGAGGGCGGTACGGACCGATCCGGGTCCGCACCGCCCTCCTCTTCGTATCCCTGCTCCTGTTCCGTGCTTCTGCTCCCTACTTCTTCGGCAGCAGTTCCGGGCTGAGCATCAGGGTGCGCATCTGGGCGCGGGTGAGCGGCAATGTCTTGAGAAGCGGGCCCTGCGCCTGCTTGCCCTTGAAGCCGGTGCTCTGGCGCACGGTCAGCTGTCCGCCTCCCTTGAGGGTGATCCGGCCCACGAGCTCGGACCCCCACACGGGCGAGCCGCCACTCCAGATGGCCAGCACCCGCCCGTCCGGAAGCTTTTCGCGTACGCAGTCCGCCGGGCGCGGCTCCCAGTTGGTCGGATTGCACAGGTCCGCGGCCGGATCGGCCCCGCTGAGCTTCTTCGCCATGCCCTTGGCGTCGATGGTGCGAACCGTGAGGTAGCCGACGCCGCCGTCCTTGCGGACAGCGTAATCCCCGTCCAGCGGCCCCACCGGGTGATCCCAGGCCTGCTCGGCCGTGGCGTTCTTGATGACGACCGGGAGCGAGACCTCTTCGACGCTCCCCACGCCCTCGGGCAGCAGCCCGGCCAGTTCCTTGCCCTTGCCGCTGTTGCCCACAAGCTCGTTCGGAGCCGCCACCGACGAATCCTGCGGTTTCGCATCCTGGGCAAGGCCCGGCAGCGCGACCGCTCCGACAGCGACCGCGGCGATCGCCGCGACCGATACGCCGGCCCGGCGCCGCAGCCGCGCCCGGGCGGCCCCGGCGTACACCGCCCGGGTGGAAATAGCCGGCTGCCCCGCGTCCTCTGCGACCCGCCCCAGCAGTTCACGAACGTCGTTCATACGAATTCCTCCACCATCTCGGCGCGCAGCGCCGCCAACCCCCGAGCCGCATGGCTCTTGACCGTGCTCTCCCGCATCCCGAGCAGTTCGGCAGTGGCCTGGACGCTCAGGTCCTCCCAGTAGCGCAACACCAGTACGGCCCGCTGCCTGGCCGTGAGCCGGGCGAGGGCCGCCCGCACCGCAAGGCCGGTGTCCGTGTCGGGCGCATGGCCCGCCAGGTCGGGCAGTTCGCCGTACGCCTGTTCGCGCCGCCAGAACCGGCGACGGGCCGCGATGAAGGTGTTGACCAGGGTCTTGCGTGCGTACGCCTCGATGTTGTCGAGCCGCCCGTACCGCCGTCCGCCGAGCACCACTTTGACCAGCGTCGACTGGACCAGGTCCTCGGCCTCATGCCGGTCGCCGCACAGCAGATACGCGCTGTGGAACAACGCGGTACGTCTGCCCTCGACGAAGGCGTGCAGCGCGGCATCGTCATCGATCCGCATCGTCGGCGCCCCTCTCTGGGTCCGCGGGTGCGGACCGTCCCACCCCTCCAGTGCGGTGGGACGCACAGCGGGTTGCAGCAGAAGACAAAAAAATAGGGCGGTACGGGCCCCGGCCCGTACCGCCCCTTCCGGTGCGCTTGCTGTCGCTACTTCACCGCGAGCACCAGGGTGTCCGACGGCGACGCCCAGACGGCCCTCGCCTCGGCGAACCCGGCCTCCCGCAGGGTGTCGGCATGCCACCGCACGGACGGCATGTCGCCGTCCGCGTGCTCGCCGTAGATTTTGTACCGCTCGGCGGTCGGCCCGGCGAGGACCGGGTCCTTGGCGGCGAGGGCCCACCAGTCCGCCCAGTCGAGAGCGCCCGCAGCCTTGGCCCGGTCCATGGCGGCGTGCCGGTGGGCGCGTTCGGCCGCGTTGATACGGGGGGTCTCGGTGTCGATCATGTGGTCGGCGTTCATGAACACCCCGCCGTCCCGGACGAGCCCGCCGATCCGCCGGTAGAGCGCGGTGAGCGGTTCGGTGTGCAGCCAGTGCAGGGCGGTGGCGGTGAGGACGGCGTCGTACGATTCGTACGGCAACTTCCCTGCCCAGTCGGGGTCCTTGAGGTCGGCGGTGACGAGGGTGACGCGCTCGTCGCCGTCGAAGTGGCCGCGGGCGATGGCGAGCAGCGCCGGGTCGAGGTCGACGCCGGTGCTGGTGGCCTCGGGGAACCGCTTGAGCAGCCGGTCCGTAATACTTCCCGTACCGCACGCGAGATCGAGCACTCGCGGCCGGGGCCCCACCATGGCCTCGACCATGTCCAGCATCACCCGGAACCGTTCCTCACGATCGGGCATGTACCACTCCTGCTGGCGGTCCCAGCTCTCCTGCCAGGCCGTCCAGTCAGTACCTGCCGTTGTCTCCGTCACGATGGACCTCCCATGTAATACCCTGGAACCATAAAAGCCCATTACATCGTTCGCTGCATCGACTTTAGACCGATGCCCGTAAGGACTACAAGTGGAACTGGCCTATTACTCGGACTATGCCGTGCGTCTGGTCAACACCGAGGAGCCGAACCGCAACAAGGACTCCCTCACCTCCGTCGAGGCGGTGCGCGAGCTGTTCGGCGCCAACAGGCAGGCGGCCCGGCGGGCGGCCGACGCGGATGTGACCCGCTTCCGGTCCGTACGGGCCCGGCTGCGCGCGGTCTTCGAAGCGGCCGACGGCGGTGACGAGACACTCGCCGTCGACCTGCTCAACTCACTGCTGCTGGAGTTCCCGGTCAGCCCGCAGATCTCCGGGCACGACTTCCGCGACGAGGACGGCAAGCCGGACTGGCACATGCACCTGGCCGACCACCCGTCGAACGCGACGGCCGGGTACGCCGCCATCGCGGCGATGGGCCTCGCCTTCCATCTCACCTCGTACGGCGTGGACCGGCTCGGCCTGTGCGAGGCGGCGCCGTGCCGCAACGCCTACCTCGACACCTCGACCAACCGCTCCCGCCGCTACTGCTCGGACCGCTGCGCGACCCGCGCCAACGTGGCCGCCTACCGGGCCCGCAAGCGCCTGGAGACGGAACGCGCCGCCGACACCGGTCGCAGCGCGGAGACCGCCCAGATCACCACACCCCGCACCGACCGCTGATCCTTCTTCAGCGGCCGGTAGCGCGCCCGGACCCTGGCCAGCACGAAATCCTCGGGCACCGTCCCGTAATCCGTGCTGTCGCCGCCCGCGAAGGTGTTGTCGGCCAGCACCCACCAGCCGCCCCGGCGCCGCTCGGCGGCCCGCTTGACGACCAGCAGATCCTGCTGGAACGGATGACGCAGAATCACCACGTCCCCGGGGCGCACCGTCGCCCCGTACTGCACGAGCAGCCAGTCCCCGTGATGGAGCGTGGGCACCATGGACGGCCCCGTCACCTCCACAACCTGGAACGGCACACGCCCGGCTGGCCCCCGCCCGGGCTGTTCCTGCGTCAGCTCCGGCACCTCCGGCACCTCCCGCATCTCTCCGGCACCTCCCCGGTCCGTCCAGTACACCGTCCTGTACAGCGTTTCGTACATTCGGCCAGTAGACCCATCCTCACCCCGGACTTTTGGCCTAAGCCCATGGGGGCACCCACAAAAACCCGTCTCTCACGGAGTAATGTCCCACCTGAGAAGACGATCACGAGGAAGGACAGCTCAATGCTTTCCCGCCTGTTTGCCCCCAAGGTGAAGGTCAGCGCCCACTGCGACCTGCCCTGCGGCGTGTACGACCCGGCCCAGGCCCGCATCGAGGCGGAGTCCGTCAAGGCCGTCCAGGAGAAGTACCAGGCCAACGAGGACCCGCACTTCCGGGCCCGCGCAGTGGTCATCAAGGAGCAGCGTGCCGAGCTCGCCAAGCACCACATCTCGGTGCTGTGGAGCGACTACTTCAAGCCCCCGCACTTCGAGAAGTACCCGGAGCTGCACCAGCTGGTCAACGACGCCCTGAAGGCACTGTCGGCCGCGAAGGCCTCCACGGACCCGGCGACGGGCCAGAAGGCGCTGGACTACATCGCCCAGATCGACAAGATCTTCTGGGAGACCAAGAAGGCCTGATCTGGCCTGGGCCGCCTGACCTGCGTTTCGCTGGTCACATCGCCTACCTGTCCGCACCCGGTCCGCAGGCCGCCGAGCACGGCGCCCATCACGGACCGGGTGCGGTCTTTCGTTGCCCGGCCAAGGGTGCACATGGATCCACAGATCACCCTCCCAACCGGCCAGGAATCCGACCACGATCGCCGGCAGGACGCATCCGGACATCCCGGTAGCGAGCACGCCCCGGGTCTGTTCAGACGACCGGCTCACCGATGCCCAGCATGTTTCCCTCGCTGTCACGGAACCAGGCGCCGCGTTCACCGCGTGCGCCCTTGCTCGGGTAGTTCCCTTCGATCTCGGCAATCCCGCCCCTCGTTCGAAACCCGGGCACGTCGACCTCCTCGAACACCACGCCGCGCCGCTTGAGTTCCGACACGACCGTCTCGATGTCGTCGACTTCCCACGCCATCTGCGTGAAGGTGCCGGGCGAGGCCCCCGTCGATCGGAACAGCACGAAGTCCACGCCTCCGCACCGATAGAGCAGCCCACCGGGCCGTTCGTCGACGGGCTCCAGACCGAGCTGTTCGGAGTAGAAACGCCGCGCCCGGTCCAGATTCCGGGCTGGGAGCCTGGTCGCTGCACGCGCCCGGGCCAGAAGGTTCCTGTCATCTGCGTTCATAGCCCCACTGTGCCGTGAGAAGTGGCCGGAGAGGCGGAGGCAACAGGCGCATGCCCCTCCATTTCCAGGGCGTTCAAAGGAAGGGCAGGTCCGCCCGAACCCGTCAGTCGGCATGAGGGGAACCTCCGCACGCCGATCGCATTGGGCCGCTCTGCCGCGGCTCCGCAGCATGCCGGGCTGCGCAGCACCGTTCAGGCGAGCGTAGGCTCAACACCCGGCAGGGGCCAGCCGCTTACCAGGCACGAGGCCGCGCTGCCCGACGGATCTCCCCCATCGCCTTGCCCCTGCTGGTACTCGCCGATGCCCTCCATGTGCGACCGATGAGTTTCTGGGACGGGATCAGTCGGCATGGATGGATATGCGCACACACAACGGACATGCGCTCACGACAGGAGACAGCGATGACCACCGAGGGCTTCACCACATGTCTGTGGTTCGACGGGCAGGCCGAGGAGGCAGCGGAGTACTACCTCTCGGTCTTCAAGAACTCCCGCCTCGGCAGGATCAACCGCTACACCGAAGCCGGTCCCGGGCCTGCCGGGTCGGCGATGGCGGTCGAGTTCGAGATCAACGGCCAGAAGTTCGTGGGGCTGAACGGCGGGCCGCAGTTCACCTTCAACGAATCCATCTCGTTCCAGATCCGCTGCGCGAACCAGGACGAGGTGAACTACTACTGGAGCAGTCTCACCGACGGGGGTGAAGAGGGGCCCTACGGCTGGCTGAAGGACAGATACGGTGTCTCCTGGCAGGTCGTCCCCGAGGTGCTGATCGATCTGATCAGCGACCAGGACGCGGAGAAGGCCGCGCGGACCACCGCTGCGATGTTGACCATGAAGAAACTGGACATCGCCGCGCTGAAGAGAGTGCACGACGAGGGCTGACAAGACGGAGAGGCCGGGCGGTGATCGACCGAATCGTCCGGCATCTTGGCATGTCTTCGCGCCATCGGCGGGTGAGCCCGTCGTCACCGCCGCGCGGCGCTCGTTGTGCGACGGGGGCGGAGGACGGCCCCGGCGAGCAGGGCTCCGGTCAGGAGCAGTGCCGGTCCCAGGGGCCCACGGGTTTTTGTGTACATCGGCTGCCCGCCCCTTCCTCTCTCGGTGTCGCCCGCCGTGAGGTCAGTCCGTCCTCAGGAGATGCCGATAGCTGTCCGGATGCTCCCTCAAGTAGGAGGCCAGACTCATCGCCGGATGCCCGGTGAGATGCGGTACCGCGTCCGAGACCGTGGACATCTCGCCGGTGGCGATGGCCTCGTACGACGTCACCCAGCCGGCGATCTCCCAGTCCTCGGCACCGTAATGCGCCCGTGAGGCATAGGCCTCCTCGCGGGTCTCCGCTACGTAGGTGATGGTCCGGCCGGTGACCCGGCCGAGTTCCTCGGCCGCTTCGGCGAGGGTGAAGGCCTCGGGGCCCGTGAGGTCGTACGTGACCCCGTCGTGGCGGGTGTCGGCGCTCTCGGTATCGGCCAGCAGCACGGCGGTCGCGGCGTCCGCGATGTCCTCGTGCGCCACCGCTGCCACCCTGCCGTCGCCGCCCGGACCTCGCAGTACCCCGTCGGCGCCGGTCATCGCCGGGAGCCCGGCGAGGTACAGGCTGTCACGCAGGAAGGTGTAGCGGACCTCGGCGACCCGGATGTGCGCCTCGGTGTGCCAGTGGTCCCGGGCGAAGGTGAACGTGGCGTCCGGCGCCGCGCCGAGGAAGGAGACGTACACGATGCGTTCGACGCCCGCGGCGACCGCCGCGTCCACGGCCGTCGTGTGCTGGCGCACCCGGTCGGGGCTCTCGTGCGCCGAGACGAGGAACAGGGTGTGCGCCCCGGCGAGGGCGCGGCGCATGGCCTCCCCGTCACCGTAGGGGGCTGGCGGTGCGGCGACAGCGCCGGGCAACTCCGGCAGCCGGGACGGGTCGCGGCCGAGGAGTCGCACGGGCACTCCGGCACGTGCCAGGCGCTGCGCGACCCGGCCGCCGACCGCACCGCTCGCGCCGGTGACGGCGACAATGGGGGCGCCGGGGCTCTCCGGGCCGGAGGAGCCGGAGGAAGCGGAGGAGCCGGAGGGTTCTGTGGGGGATGTGGGGGGTGGGGGGTTCATGCGGTGGCGCCTTCCTTGCGCGGCCAGGGGCGCACCTCCACGACCGCGTCCACCGGGACGGGGCCGTAGATGTGCGGGAATTCCTCGCCGCCGGGCTCGACGGGCTCGTACCGTACGGGTGCCGGGAGCCGGGCGGGGTCGATGACGAGGACCACCAGATCCTGGTCACCGTTCCCGGCCCGGCTCCCTGCGCCGTACAGCATCTCGGCCACGCCGGCGAGCTGGTGCGGCAGCGAGCAGTGGATGAAGCCCTCTTCGTGCAGGGTGCGGCCGCGGGTGGACATCTCGTACGTCCCGATCCCGCGGGCCGCCTCCCACAAGGGGCCTTCGGTGAGGTGCAGCAGCAGTTCGGCCATGGGCCAAAGCTAGCCGCGTCGACGCGTCCTGCGGGCCACCAGCGTGGCCGCCGATCCGGCCACGAGCAGAGCTGCCGCGATACCGCCGAGAATCCATTCACCGCCGCGGGAACCCGTGTTCGAAAGCGAGCCCCTGTGGCCCGGCTTGTCCGACCAGTTGTGGTCGGGCTTGTCCGACCAGTGGTGGTCAGCCTTGCCCGGCCGCTCGTGGTCAGGCTTGCCCGACCAGTGATGGTCAGCCTTGCCCGGCCGCTCGTGGTCAGGCTTGCCCGACCAGTGATGGTCAGCCTTGCCCGGCCGCTCGTGGTCAGGCTTGCCCGACCAGTGATG
>NZ_JBVHDS010000002.1:544119-640583 GCF_055563255.1 Streptomyces sp. NPDC002958
TATGGTCGGGCTTGTCCGACCCGTTGTGGTCGGGCTTGTCCGACCCGTTGTGGTCGGGCTTGTCCGACCCGTTGTGGTCGGGCTTGTCCGACCCGTTGTGGTCGGGCTTGTGCGGCCAGGATTGGGTGGGGGTGGGCTTCGGCGCGGGTGTCGTGTGTGAAGGGGACGGCCCCTGGGTCTCGGTGGGCATCGGGGTGGGAGAGTCCGTCCGGGTCGGCGTGGGCGACGACTCCTCACCGCAGGTCGGCAGATCCCCGTCAAAGGGATAGGAGTGCAGCTCCTGACCGCCCGACTCGCCCTCGGAGGTATGGGTCAGTGAACCGGCGGTGTAGAAGCGACCGTTGGTGCCGCTCATCGCCAGCGTCGTCATGCTCGACTGGTTACCGACCAGCACGCTGCCCTGGAACTGTCCGGTGCCCTTCAGCCCGATCTCGGTGGCGTCCGGGAAGTTCCACATCAGGTGCTCACGGAGTCCGGCCTGGGGCAGCGAGCCCATCAGCGTACTGATGTTGCGGCTGCTGCCGTAGACGTTGACCAGCACGGTCGCGCCGTCCGGAATGCCGTTGAACGTGATGCCCTGCTGGCCACCCTGAGCTGTCGCCACATCGGCGTCCACGGCGAAGACCTGGATGGCGGAGGTGCCGTCACCGGTGAAGACGGTCTCGAAGCCATTGTTCTGCACGGTGCCCGTGGTGGGCCGGCGGTGGTCCATGTTGTCGTCGTACGCGTAGCAGTGGCTGGACTCGGTCAGCTGGTCGCGCAGCGCGGTGTACGGCGCCGTGGCGTCGGGGTCCTGGACCGCCGTCGGGTTCACCGTCCCGCTGAGGTTCTGTGCGTACTTCACCAGACCGTGGTTCAGGCCCCCTTCGGCGAGCAGCCGCCTTCCGCTCGCGACGATCAGAGCGCCGCCCACGGTCAGGTAGTCGGATCCGTTGGGCGGCGGCACCCGGGAGCCCACGTCCGCAACGCCGACGTTGTAGATCTGCGAGACGCCCTCGCGCTTGTCCATGTCGAAGTCGCCAAGGGCGACGATCTTCCCCTCGGCCTCGGCAGCGGTCTCCCGGACCAGGAAGTCACCGCCGACGAAGATGTTGATATTGCTGTCGTGGTGGGTGACGGGCCTGTTGCCCGGGTCGGGCCATGTCGTCGGGCAGTCGTTCCCCAGACACGGGCCGAGCCCGCCGGGCAGCGGGTCGGCGACAGCGGTGGACGCGAGCGTGCCCACCATTGCCGCTGCCGCTGTCACGGCCACCGCCGCCCGAATACCTTTGCCGCGCCTACGCGCATCTGTTGCCATGTAGGGAAATATGCAGCTTTGGCTAACAAACGATTGAAATGCCACGCCGGTCGGTGTCCGATGCACCCGGATACCCGGACACGCGGGGCCGCGCCCGGGTAGGCCGTGCGCGCACGAGCGCGCGTCAGGCCGTCTCCGCCAGCAGTTCGGCCTCCACCCGAGGGTCCAGACCGACCGCGGCCCGGTTGGGCCGCCGCGGTGCCGCACCACCCCGTTCGGCCAGCCACTTCCAGGTGTCGGCGACCGTCTCCTCGACCGGCCGGCGGCGCAGACCGGCCGCGTACGCCTTGCTGACGTCGCCCCGGTGCACGGTGTCGTACAGCTCGCCCGGCGGCAGCCAGACCGGCAGGTCTCTCCAGGGCTCCACACCCGTCGCGAGGACGGTCTCCGTGGGAGTCCAGCGGAGTTCCGCGTCGGAGCCGGTGGCGCGCGCACAGGCGTCCAGCAGCTGCCGCATGGTGGCGTGGCCCGGGCGGCTGACCAGGTTGTACGGACCGTGCAGACGGCTGCGACCCGCGCCCAGGAGCCAGTTCGCGAGGCCGCGGGCGTCGATGTACTGGAGCATCAGATCTCGTGCGCCCGGGGCCAGTACGGGTCCGCCGCGGGCGATCCGCAGCAGCCACCAGGGCAGCCTGCCGATGTTCTCCCAGGGGCCCGGGAGCAGTCCCGCGCGGGCCAGCAGGGCCCGATCGCCGAAGGCGTCGAGTGCGGCCAGTTCGCCGCCGCGGCGAGGGGATACGGGACGTCCCCACCGGCGTCGGGCGAGGCACCGGCCACCAGCGGACCGTCCTCGGGCAGACCGGGCGGCGCCGAGACGGGGCCGGGACGGGGCCGGGACGGCGCCGGGACGGGGCCGGGACGGCGCCGGGGACGGGACGGACTGCGCCGGTTTACGGGCTGTTCAATGCGGTACGGACCAAGGTCAGCAGCTCGTCCTCCGCCATGCCCAGTTCGCGCGCGTCCGCCACCACTTCGCGTACGTGCTCCAGCAACCGGGCCCGGTGCGGCGAGACGCCGTCCGTGACGACCGCGCCGCGTCCCCGGCGCAGTTCGATCAGCCCCTCCTCACGGAGCTGCTGGTAACCCCGCAGCACCGTGTGGACATTGACCCCGAGCGACTCGGCGAGCACCCGTGCGGCGGGCAGCCGCTCGCCCGGTACCACCGCCCCTTCGGCGACGGCGCGGCGCACGGATGCCGCGATCTGATCACCGAGTGGCACGGTGGAGGTGGGATCGACCCGGAAGAGCATGGTCAGTACTCCACTCGGCGCTGGTCGATCAGGGTGTTGAGGAGCGCGGCCGCGGTCGCTGAGTCGTCGACGGTCACCGCGAAGTCCCGGCCGCCGGCCAGTGTCGCCACGATTCCCTCACCGGAGCGGATCATGAGACCGGTCCGCCCCGGGCGGATGCGGTAGCCCCAGCCTCCGTACTCCGCAAGGGGGTTGATGTCCCGGCTGGTCACCGTCTCGATCCGGTCGAGCGGCACCCTGAGGCGCGGCCAGGGCAGCATTCCCGAGATGGTGATACCGCGCCGGTCCACCACCACGTACGGCCGCGCGAAGCCGGCCAGCAGCACACCGAGAAGCAGCAGCGCAATCGCGGCCACCCAGCCCGAGACGATCAGCAGCACCACCCCGCCGGCCACGAGCAAGAGCGCGACCATCGGAAGCCACCAGCTCCCGGCGCTGCGCGCCCATCCGGCGACCTCCCCCTCGGCAAGTGCGATCCGCGCACCGCCCCCGACCTGCCCGGTCGCGGCCGGCTGCTCCGGTACGGAAGCGAGCGCGGCCAGCACCAGCCCCAGACCTCCGGCGAGCACGGCGACTCCCAGGGCGACGGCGAGCTGCCCCACCGGGAACGACACGCCTTGCGCGTACCCCTGCGCGCTCTCACCGGCGTCCACATTGGCCAGCAGCACGGCGGCCATCACCCAGCCGAGGAATCCGGCGAAGGCATACCCACCGGCGAACAGCCAGCGGTGGGCCCACCCGTAGAACTTCCCCCTCACCACCATGAGGGCCCACAGGAGGCCGGTCACGGCGAACAGGAGGACGTTGACCACTACGTACGAGGCCTGCCCCGCATGCCCGTCCGCCCGGCCATCGGCCCGGAAGTGGCTGGCCAGCTGCTCGGGCAGCCGGTCACGGAAGACGACGAGCAGCACCGAATCGACGACGAGTGCGAGCAGGAAGGGCAGGGCGACGAGGGTCGCGCGGCCCAGATTCTTACGCTTCATGAAAACCTCCATTGTTTGCATGCTAATAGAACAATAGAGGTCTGGCAAAGGTTGGCAACACGCCGTCGGTGACGGCGGTATCAGGCGGGGACCGCCCTCGCCGCGATCAGAGACAGTCCGACGAGAAGTTGGAGGGCGGCGAGCACGAGCAGTACGGCCCGGGACAGGGACCGGCCGTCGGTGGCAAAACACAGCAGCCCGGGACAGGGCCCGGCCGTCGGTGGCAAAACACAGCAGCCCGACACCGAAAGGACCGGCCGGGGCGAGGAGGTACTCGGCGCTCTGCGAGAAGGTCGAGAGCGCGGCGGTCTCCTGCGCGCTCCGGCCGCTTGCGCCGATGACGGCCAGCCGAAGTTCGCCTTGACCACAGCGGGCAGCAGGACGTCACTCAGGGCCGGCCCGGCCGCACCCAGCAGCGTGCCGTCGGCGGTGCCCCGGTCCGAGGCGCCGCGCGAACGGCGAGCCCCGCGGGCAGCACCAGCAAGGCCGGCAGGACGGCGCGCTCGATGCCCACACGCCGGGCACGATCACGGCTTCAACAGCGCGGACCACCGCGGGCACGAGGATCTCCTCGACGCCCTGGGCGCGGGCGACGCCGCCCGCGCCGCCCGCGGTGCCACCTCCAACATCGATGCCACCGGCGACTGACATGGCACCACGCCGCCTTCCCGGCCCGGCCGGAGCTGAGCCCACGAGGCGGGTGCCGGATGCAGACGGGCCGGACAACCGGCCGAAAATGACCTGCCGGGCAGGGAGATCAGGCGAGTTCCAGCGGGAACGCGCCCCGGTGTCCGGTGCCGGCGCCCCGGTCCGGGCGGGGCTCGTACTCACGGCAGCTCCAGACCTCCTGGACGAATCCGGTCCGCCGGTCCCACAGGTCCAGGACATCACCCTCACCGGCCGCCCCGCGGTAGGCGTCCTTGGCACCCCGGAAGCATGCGAGGCCGCCGGAAAGGCCGCGGCCGGGGGCCGGGAAGTAGTCCGAGAAGGCGCAGGCTATGCAGGTCTGGAGGCGCACCCCGGGCGGCAGGATGCGCTGGATCGTGGCAAGGGCGGAGGCGAAGTCGCTCTCGGCGCGATGGGACCGGTAGGCCGCCCCGCCGAACTGCAGCTCCAGGTAGAGATACGGATCGGGACGGCGCAGCGACAACAGGCAGCTGAGCGTGGCCTGATGGACCGCTCCCTCCCAGAATACCGGGAGCGGCAGGTCCCATTCCAGGACACAGTTGCCCAACGCGCCGTCCACCAGGGCGAACAGGTCGCCCGCCGGTGGCGTGCCGGCCACCGGGGCGAGGCCGTCGAAGCTCTCGCCCTCGAAGTCGATGCCCCTGATCCGGAGGCGGAGTTGCTGTCCATCGGTGGTGAGGATGACGGCGTCGGAACCCTGTCGGTCCCGGTACCACCCTGCCCATGACTCATCTGTCATGGGCACGGACTGTAGCCCGTGCCCACGACAGTCGCCCTGTCGCCCTCCTTTTCGTCTCACGAGCCTTGTGACCTCGGCGCCTTGCTCCGTTCTCCTTCCTCCGCCCCTGCACCGTTCTCCCCCTCCGCTCCCCCCTCCGCTCCCTTCTCCGCCCCCGCCTCCACTCCCCTCTCCGCACCCTTCTCCGCGCCCCCTCCGATTCCGCCGTGCGTCCCGTTCCCCCCTCCCCTCTCCGTGTCAGTGCGTCCGGCGGGTGACGAACTCCGCCAGAGTCAGGAGGTCGCCCGCCGGGGCCAGGTCGGGGACCGCCCGGGACAGGTGGTGGACCGCGCGTGCCATCCGGTCCGCCGCACAGACCTGTGCCCAGTCCCGGCCGCCTGCCCGGTCGACGGCGTCGGCGGCGCGGCTCACCTCGTTGGGCGCGCTGATGGATCCCTGGTAGAGCGCGGCGAGTTCGGCCGCTGCCATGGTGCCGGAGGTCAGTGCGGCGACCACGGGCAGGGACTTCTTGTGGGCGACGAGATCCGCCCCGACCGGTTTCCCGGTCTGTGCCGGATCTCCCCAGATGCCGATCAGATCGTCGATGAGCTGGAAGGCGAGGCCCGCCTCCCGGCCGAATCCGTCCATCGCGCCGACCGCCCGTTCCCCCGCGCCGGCGTACAGCGCTCCCAGGGCGCAGGCGCAGCCCAGCAGGGCGCCCGTCTTGGCGGTGGCCATGGTCAGGCACTCGTCCAGCGAGACTTCGTCCGGGCCACGGTCCTCGAAGGCGCAGTCGGCCTGCTGGCCTGCGCACAACTCGATGACACAGGTTGAGAGCCGCGCCGAGGCGCGGGCCGAGGCGGGGTCGGTGTCCTCGGCGAGGAGCCGTTGGGCGAGGGCAAGCATGGCGTCACCGGCGATGACCGCGTCCGGAATACCGAAGACCGCCCAGGCCGTGGGCCGGTGCCGGCGAGTCCGGTCCTCATCGATGACGTCGTCGTGCAACAGGGTGAAGTTGTGGACCAACTCCACGGCGACGGCTGCCCGTACCGCCCGTCGCTGGTCGCCGCCCAGCGCACGGGCGGCGGCGAGGACGAGGGCGGGCCTGATCGCCTTGCCCGCCTGCCCCGATGACGGGGTGCCATCGGCCTGCTGCCAGCCGAAGTGGTACATCGCGACGCGGCGGATCGATCCGGGCAAGGATTCGACGGCGGCGCGCAGTTGGGGATCGACGAGGGTCCGGGTCTGTTCCAGGAGGGCTGTGACCTCACGGCCCTGCGTCGCGAGGGCGGCCGGGTCGTTGTCGCCCGGGGCTCGGGGTGTGGGTGGTTGGGGTGCGTGATGGGTCTTCACTGGGGCGTCCTCCCGAGGCCGCCCCGGGCACGGCTGCCCGGTGGCGGAGGTTGACAGGGGCCCGGACATCGTCGTCCGGGCCCCCGATGGGTTACCGCCAGCGGCTGACCTCGACGTTCTCCAGTACGCCGAGGGCGTCCGGTACGAGGATGGCCGCGGAGTAGTAGGCCGTCACCAGGTAGGAGATGATCGCCTGCTCGTCGATGCCCATGAAGCGGACCGACAGGCTGGGCTCGATCTCGTCGGGGATGCCGGTCTGCTGGAGCCCGATGACGCCCTGCTCGGCCTCACCCGTCCTCATGCAAATGATCGACGTGGTCCCTGCATCGGTGACCGGGATCTTGTTGGACGGGAAGATGGGTACGCCCCGCCAGGCCGGCACATGGTGTCCGCCGACCTCCACGCTCTCGGGCACCAGACCGCGCTTGTTGCATTCGCGGCCGAATGCGGCGATGGCCCGGGGGTGGGCGAGGAAGAGCTTCGAGCCTCGGCGGCGCGAGAGCAGTTCGTCCATGTCGTCGGGGCCGGGCACGCCGTCATGCGGCTGGAGGCGCTGCCCGTAGTCGCAGTTGTTGAGCAGACCGAACTCGCGATTGTTGATCAGCTCGTGCTCCTGGCGCTCGCGCAGCGCCTCGACCGTGAGCCGCAACTGCTGCTCGGTCTGGTTCATCGGCTGGTTGTAGAGGTCGGCGACCCGGCTGTGGACCTTCAACACGGTCTGAGCAACGCTCAGTTCGTACTCGCGCGGCGACGCTTCGTAGTCCACGTACGTGTGCGGGACGACGGCTTCGCCGACATGGCCGGCGGAGAGGTCGATCTCTGCCTCGCCGTACTTGTTGGTGCGCTGCTGCGGGATGTTGAGCAGTCCGGCGAGATGGGCGCGGAGTGAATCCGCGCGCTCGGCGAGGTTCAGCACATCCGCCCGCCTCAGCGTCAGCACCGTGCAGTCGGTGACGGCACGGGCCGTGTACTCCCAGACGGCGTCGCCGTCGATCAGGGCGTGGTCGCCGAAGTAGGCCCCGTCGGCATGGAGCCCCAGCACCGTCTCGCCCCCGTACGGACCGGTGCCGACCTTCTCGACCTTGCCGTGCGCCAGCAGGAAGACGCTGTCCGCCGCGTCCCCGGAGGTGGCCAGCACCTGCCCCGCGGCAATGTCGCGCTGTTCGCACCGCCGAGCCAGCTCGCCGAGCACCTCCTCGTCGCCGAACTCCCGCAGGGCGGGGAGCTCTGCGAGTTCGGCAGGGATGACCGCGACCCGGTCACCGGTCTGCACGAAGGTCACCCGGCCGTCCCCGACCGAGTAGCTCAGCCTGCGGTTCACCCGGTAGGTGCCACCCTGCACCTGCACCCACGGCAGCATCTTCAGCAGCCACCGTGAGGTGATCTCCTGCATCTGCGGAGCGGACTTGGTGGTCGTCGCGAGGTTCCGCGCCGCCGCCGTGCCCAGACTCTGCTGCGGCGGCACCGGCGCGTTCTGAACCTCTTCACCAACGGACATCTGACGTCCTCTCGATCATCGGCTGACCTGCGTGAAGAAGCCTTTCAGCACGGTGAGTCGGCACGCCATTACACAAAAGAGTGTGACTATTTGGCCTTTGGGCTGGGCACGACGCTCAGCGATGTCCACGGATCCCTTTAACTTGCATCCCTGATGCAAGTTATCTACGGTGACCATCATGCGGCTGACGAAATTCACCGACGTGGCGCTGCGCGTACTGATGCGCCTCGCCGTCGTGGAGAACGAGGACCCGCCGACCACCCGGGAGGTGGCGGCGACCATGCAGGTGCCGTACACCCACACCGCGAAGGTCGTCGCCAAGCTCCAGCATCTCGGCCTCATCGAGGCACGTCGGGGCCGCGGGGGCGGACTCAGCCTCACCGGAGCGGGCCGGTCCGCCTCGATCGGCGGACTCGTGCGGAAGCTGGAGGGGCCGGGCGACGTCGTCGAGTGCGAGGGCACCACCCCCTGCCCCCTGCGCTCGGCCTGCCGACTGCGCGGCGCCCTGCGCCAGGCGGAGGAGGCCTTCTACGCCTCGCTCGACCCGCTCACCATCCCCGAACTCGTCACCTCCCCCACCGGCCCACTACTGATCGGCATCAGCAGCGGCCGGCCTGCCGCCGACTGAGTCACCGCACACCACCACGGGCGCCATCGCCCGGATTCACACTGCCCAAAAATACGCATCCTGGATGCCAATTCAACCCGAGGAGTCATCGATGCTCTCCGAGACGTCGACCGCCACCGTCCGTGCCACCCTCCCCGCCGTGGGAGCAGCCATCGGAGACATCGCCGATCTCTTCTACCGCAAGCTCTTCGACGCCCACCCCGAGCTGCTGCGCGACCTCTTCAACCGCGGCAACCAGGCGTCCGGCGCGCAGCGCCAGGCCCTTGCGGGCTCCATCGCCGCCTTCGCGACCCAGCTGGTCGAGCACCCGGACACCCGCCCCGATGTGATGCTCGGCCGGATCGCCCACAAGCACGCCTCGCTCGGCGTCACCGCGGCGCAGTACGACATCGTGCACACCCATCTGTTCGCCGCCATCGCCGAGGTGCTCGGCGACGCGGTCACCCCGGAGGTCGCCGCCGCCTGGGACGAGGTCTACTGGCTGATGGCGGGCGCCCTGATCTCCATCGAGGAGCGGCTGTACGCGCAGCAGGGTGTCGTCGCCGGTGACGTGTGGCGCGAGTGGGAGGTGACCACCCGGATCGAGGAGACGGCGGATGTCACCACCTTCCAGCTCCGCCCGGCCGACGGCGCGCCCGCCCCCGCCTTCCGCCCCGGCCAGTACATCTCCGTACAGGTGGAACTCCCCGACGGCGCCCGCCAGATACGCCAGTACAGCCTCTCCAGCGCCCCCGGCTCACCGCTTCGCTCGATCACCGTCAAGCGGGTGCACGGCGGCGGCTCACCCGACGGCGAGGTCTCCCGTCATCTGCACGCCGAGGTCGGGGTCGGCGACCGGCTGCGGGTCTCCGCCCCGTACGGCGATCTCGTACTCGACTCCGCCGACGCCCCGCTGCTGCTGGCCTCCGCGGGTATCGGCTGCACCCCGATGCTCTCCATGCTGGAACACCTCGCGGCGACCGGGCACCGCGCCCCGGTCACCGTCGTGCACGGCGACCGCTCCCCCGCCGACCACGCGATGCGCACCGACCACGCCCTGCTCACCGGAAAACTCCCCGACGCCACCGCCCACTTCTGGTACGAGGACCCGGAGCCCGGCCACCGGGCCGACCGCACCGGCCAGGTCGACCTGAGCGGCCTCGCCATCGCCCCCGGCACCCACGCCTATCTCTGCGGCCCACTGCCCTTCATGCGCGCCGTGCGCACCCAGTTGCTGGCCAAGGGTGTTCCGGCGGCCGACATCCACTACGAGGTGTTCGGCCCCGACCTGTGGCTCGCCCAGGGCTGAACCCGGCCCACTGCTCGCGGAATTGACCGGATCGAATCGCACACGGCCCGAACAACACCTCAGGGCATGGCCCGGAGACCGACATTCCGGTACAAGCGCATCAGGGCGTGTTTCGAAAGGCCCGATCCCCCGCGCGCAAGGAGTCGGCCATGTCCTCACCCATGTCCGCGAGCACCTTTCTGGCAGCACTGATGAACGAGGGGCTCACCGTCGTCCAGGTCGGCGACTGGCGTACTCACAACCGCAACCACAAGGGCCCCTGGGGCCCGGTCAACGGCGTGATGATCCACCACACGGTCACCAAGGGCACCTCGTCCACCGTCCGCATCTGCCGTGACGGCTATCCGGAGCTGCCCGGCCCGCTGTGCCACGGCGTGATCGCCAAGGACGGCCGGGTCCACCTGGTCGGCTACGGCCGGGCCAACCACGCCGGTCTCGGCGACGACGACGTACTGCGCGCCGTCGTCGCCGAGAAGCGCCTCCCGTCCGACAACGAAACCAACACCGACGGGAACAGGCACTTCTACGGCTTCGAGTGCGAGAACCTCGGCGACGGCAAGGACCCCTGGCCCGCCGCCCAGCTCGAAGCCATCGAGAAGGCCGCCGCCGCGGTCTGCCGTCACCACGGCTGGACCTCCCGCTCGGTGATCGGCCACAAGGAGTGGCAGCCCGGCAAGCTCGACCCCCGCGGCTTCACGATGGAGTCCATGCGGGCCCGGATCCACGACCGCCTGAAATGACCCGCACCCACCCGGCACGGCGGGGCACGGCGACAATTGCGGCATGCACTTCGAAGCACTTGACCTCTCCCGGCTGCGGCCGGTGCTCCCCTCTCCCCTGCAACCGGTGGAGGACGAGCGCTTCGCGCGTCACGGCGTACGGCTGCTGCTCAAGCGCGACGATCTGATCCACCCCGATCTCCCGGGAAACAAATGGCGCAAGCTCTCCCCCAACCTGCGGGCCGCCGCCGGGCGCACCGTGCTGACCTTCGGTGGCGCGTACTCCAACCATCTGCGGGCCACCGCCGCAGCCGGGCGACTGCTCGGTTTCCCCACCGTCGGGGTCGTACGCGGTGACGAACTGGCCGACCGCCCCCTCAACCCCTCGCTCGCCCGGTGCGCCGCCGACGGGATGACCCTGCACTTCGTGGACCGTACGACATACCGCGCGAAGGCCGATCCAGAGGTCTTGGCGGGGCTGCTGAGCGTCTTCGGGGAGTGCTGCGTCATCCCGGAGGGCGGCAGCAACGCTCTGGCCGCACAGGGCTGTACGGAGCTGGGCCACGAGCTGCGCGGCCGGGCCGATGTGGTTGCCGTGGCCTGCGGCACCGGCGGCACCCTCGCCGGTCTTGCCGCCGGCCTCGCACCGGGGCAGCGCGCCCTCGGCGTTCCGGTGCTGCGCGGCGGCTTCCTCGGCGACTCGGTACGGGAGCTGCAACAGGCGGCGTTCGGCGGGCCTGCCGGGTCGTGGTTCCTGGACGAGCGCTTCCACTTCGGCGGCTACGCCCGTACACCCCCGCAGCTGCACGCCTTCGCGGACGACTTCGAGCAGCGGCACGGACTGCCCGTCGAGCGGCTCTATGTCGCCAAGCTGCTGTACGCGCTCACCGCGCTTGCCGAGGAGGGGGCGTTCCCTACGGGAACCACGGTCACGGCCGTCGTCACGGGCCGACCGTAGGACGCGCCCCTCAAGGTGCGCCCTACTCCTCCCGGTAGGCCGCCGCTTCCTCCAGGTCGAGCCGTCTGAGCAGCGTCCGGAGCATCTCGTCGTCGATCTGCCGCTCGTCCCGCAGCCGTACGAAGACCTCGCGCTCGGCTTCGATCATTTCCCCGGCAAGGCGCCGGTACGTGTCGTCCGCCGACTCCCCGGTCACCGGATTGGCCGCGCCCAGCCGCTCCCACACGGAGTTGCGGCGGCGTTCCAGGACGGTGCGCAGCCGGTCGGTGAGCGGTCCGGGCAGGGAGTTGCGCCGGTCGGCAAGCAGCTCCTCCAGGCGCGCCTCGGCGGCTGTGGACGCCTCGCTCTGCGCCTGCGCCTCGGCCAGCGTCCGGGCCGTCGCATCGCGCCCCGGCAGCTTCAGGACGCGCACCAGCAGCGGCAGGCTGAGCCCCTGGACGACGAGGGTGCCGATGACGGTGGTGAACGTCAGGAACAGCACCAGGTTGCGGGCCGGGAAGGCCTGCCCTTCAGTCGTGACCAGCGGGATGGAGAAGGCGATGGCGAGCGAGACGACCCCGCGCATCCCGGCCCAGCCGACGATCAGCGGGGCCGTCCAATTGGTCTCGGGCTCCCGCTCCCTGATCCGTTTCGACAGCCACCGGGGCAGGTATGCCGCCGGATAGACCCAGATGAAGCGCACCACGACGACAGCGAGGAATACGGCCACCGCGTACCAGAGGGCGTCTGCCACGGCGTACGTTCCGAGCCCCTTCAGTACGAAGGGCAGCTGGAGCCCGATCAGCGCGAAGACCGTGGACTCCAGGATGAACGCGACCATCTTCCAGACGGCCGCCTCCTGGAGCCGGGTCGCGAAGTCGACCTGCCAGGCACGGTGACCCAGGTAGAGCGCGACGACGACCACGGCGAGCACCCCGGAGGCGTGCACGCGTTCGGCCGCCGCGTACGCCACGAAGGGGATCAGCAGCGACAGCGTGTTCTGCAGCAGGGCTTCCTTGAGATGCGTACGGAGCCAGTGCAGCGGCACCATCAGTGCCAGGCCGACCGCGACACCACCGACCGCGGCGAGAAGGAATTCGCCAATCCCCGCGCCCCAGCTCATGCCCTCGCCGACCGCGGCGGCGAGCGCCACCTTGTAGGCGGTGATCGCGGTGGCGTCGTTCACCAGGGACTCGCCCTGCAGGATCGTCGTGACCCGGCTGGGCAGCCCGACCCGGCGGGCGATCGCGGCTGCCGTGACCGCGTCCGGCGGGGCGACGACCGCGCCGAGCACCAACGCGGCGGTGAGCGGCAGGTCGGGCACGAGGCGGTAGGCCAGCCAACCGACCGCAACAGTGGCGAACAGGACGTAACCGACGGAGAGCAGCGCGACGGGCCGGAGATTGGCCCGCAGATCGAGGTACGAGCTGTCGACGGCCGCCGTATAGAGCAGCGGTGGAAGCAGCAGCGGCAGCACGATGTGCGCGTCGAGGGTGTACGTCGGCACCCCGGGCAGATACGAGGCGGTCAACCCCGCCGCGACCAGCAGCAGCGGAGCCGGCACGGGTGTGCGGCGTGCCGCCCCCGCGATGGCCGCACTGGCCGCGACCAGTGCCACCAGCGGCAATGCGTCCATTTCACGGTCCTCGTATCCGTCGTAACCTGACAATCATGAGTGAATGCCCGCACGTGTCCGAACTGCCGCGCCCCGAGCCGGCCCCGCTCAGCGGGACCTGTCCCGGATGCCTGGAGGCGGGCACCCACCCGGTACAGCTACGGCTCTGCCTGGTCTGCGGCCATGTCGGCTGCTGCGATTCGTCGCCGCTGCAGCACGCCACCGCGCACTTCAAGGAGACCGGTCATCCAGTGATGCGGAGCTTCGAGTCGGGCGAAAGCTGGCGCTGGTGCTTCGAGGACGGTTCGATCGTCTGACGTCTGGGTACGTCAAACCGGCGCCGGTTGTTCGTAATTGACCGCCGCAGCCCCCTATCCACGGTATGTGCTCATGGGCTTACCATGAGTGACAGTCATGGGCTGGGGGTCCGGAGACACGGCATCATGGATCGCGATAGCGTCGCCGGACCAGAACCGAAGACGTACCGCATGGCTCCGGGGCACCCTTCCCGGATCCTCGAAAGAGTTTGTGCCACCTTGGAGGTGAGGGTGTCCCAGATCGCAGGCGAGCCCGGGAATCAGGACTTCGTAGAGGTCCGGCTGCCCGCTGCGGGTGCCTACCTGTCGGTGCTGCGTACGGCCACGGCCGGTCTCGCAGCGCGCTTGGACTTCACTCTCGACGAGATCGAGGATCTTCGCATCGCGGTCGACGAGGCCTGCGCGATCCTGCTCCAGCAGGCCGTGCCGGGCTCCGTCCTCAGCTGCGTCTTCCGGCTCATCGAGGATTCTCTCGAAGTGACGGTGTCGGCGCCGACGACGGACGGCCGGGCCCCGGAGCGGGACACCTTCGCCTGGACGGTGCTCTCCGCACTGGCCGGAAAGGTCGACTCCTCGGTCGCCGACGACCGTACGGTCAGCATCAGCCTGTACAAACAGCGCGGCGCGGGACCCGGGCCGGCGTGAGCAACGGGAACGGGGACGGTCCTGTGCGGGACGAAACGATCCGACCAGGGGTGGTGCACGCAGCAGACATCCCGGAACAGCAGGCCCTGCCCCATCCGGTGGACGGGGCGGACGGGCCTGCGGGCCGTATGGTCGCGGTGGAGCAGTCGCAGGCGGAGCGGGCAGGCCAGATGAGCGAGCATGGACACCACGATCCACACGACCGCAGCGGGGCGCGGGCGCTGTTCATCGAGCTGCGCAACCTTCCCGACGGGTCGGCCGAGAAGGCGGAGCTGCGCAATCAGCTGGTCCGGATGCATCTGCCGCTCGTGGAGCATCTGGCCCGCCGGTTCCGCAACCGCGGCGAGCCGCTGGACGATCTGACCCAGGTCGCCACGATCGGCCTGATCAAGTCGGTGGACCGGTTCGACCCGGACCGCGGCGTCGAGTTCTCGACGTACGCGACCCCCACGGTCGTCGGCGAGATCAAGCGCCACTTCCGTGACAAGGGCTGGGCGGTCCGGGTGCCTCGTCGGCTCCAGGAGCTGCGGCTCTCGCTCACCACGGCCACTGCCGAACTCTCCCAGCAGCACGGCCGCTCGCCGACGGTGCACGAGTTGGCGGAGCGACTGGGCATCTCCGAGGAAGAGGTCCTGGAGGGCCTGGAATCGGCCAATGCGTACAGCACGCTTTCGCTGGACGTACCGGACACGGACGACGAGTCCCCGGCGGTCGCGGACACGCTGGGCTCCGAGGACGAGGCGCTGGAGGGCGTCGAGTACCGGGAGTCGCTCAAGCCGCTGCTGGAGGACCTGCCGCCGCGCGAGAAGCGGATTCTGCTGCTGCGCTTCTTCGGCAACATGACCCAGTCGCAGATCGCGCAGGAGGTCGGCATCTCGCAGATGCATGTCTCACGGCTGCTGGCCCGCACACTCGCGCAGCTGCGCGAGCGGCTGCTCGTCGAGGAGTGACGCGAAGGGCTGATGCGGGCGCGGGGCGACGGAAACAACGGCCACGGCGCCCGCGCGCAGGGCAGCAGCATCCGGACAGTCGGCCGACTCGCGCATGGGTCGGCTGCGCCCGGGCAGTCGACGGCACCCGAGGCCCGTATCACCCCGGTGTCCGGTCGCCCGGGATATCCCGGATATCCCGGGCATCCGGCTCAGGCGTCCGGCGTGGTGCCCGGACGGCGGATGCCGAGTGCCTCGATCGTCGCCGGCCTGACCAGCTGGTAGAGCGCCGTCAGGACCATCGCGGCGAGGACGATCCCGACCGGGATCAGCGCGCCGTGGGACCTCAGCAGCGTCCAGGCCACCGGGAGCGCGATGATCTGTGTGATGAGCGCGGGACCGCGGCTCCAGCTGCGCCGCCGCAGCAGGCCACGGGCGGCGATCAGCGGGATCAGACCGAGCGCGATCAGCGTGAGGCCGCCCATCTCCGCCTGCTGCGAGCTCTCGGGCTGTCCGAACAGCCCCATGACCACCATGTAGATCCCACCGACGACGAGCGCCGCCCCTTCCAGGGCGGTGAGTCCGGCCACGAGTGTGATCCTCGGCTTCGCCGGTTCGAACAACGGCGAAGGCGACGAGGAGGGCGTGTTCTGCTGAGTACTCACCCTTGCAGGTTGGCATCCCAGCCGCGCGAACGAGAAGCCGGGGTCGGGAACGGTGCGGGAACGGACGACCGCCCCGTCCCACCACGCCCGGACCGTCACCGAGCGTGAAGGTCATGGGACAGGACTTCTGAGCGATACCGCGCGGTAGGTAGTCTGGCGGTCATGCGCGCACTCCTTGTGGTCAATCCAGCTGCCACCACCACCAGCGCGCGGACGCGTGATGTGCTCATCCACGCACTGGCCAGCGAGATGAAGCTGGAGGCCGTGACCACGGAGTACCGGGGGCATGCCCGGGACCTGGGGCGGCGGGCCGCGGACTCCGGAGAGATCGATCTGGTGGTAGCCCTGGGCGGCGACGGTACGGTCAACGAGGTCGTCAACGGTCTGCTGCACAACGGCCCCGACCTGGACAACTTGCCGAGCCTCGCGGTGGTTCCCGGCGGCTCCACCAATGTTTTCGCGCGCGCCCTGGGCCTGCCCAACGATGCAGTGGAGGCCACCGGCGCGATCCTGGACGCGCTTGCCAACCGCACCGAACGCACGGTCGGTCTCGGACTGGCGGCCGGCACCCCGGGCACCGAGGACGAGTCGGTTCCGGAACGCTGGTTCACTTTCTGCGCCGGGCTCGGATTCGATGCGGGCGTGGTCGGCCGGGTCGAACAGCAACGCGAACGTGGCAAGCGTTCGACGCATGCGCTGTACGTACGCCAGGTGGTCCGGCAATTCCTGGAGGAACCGCACCGACGGCACGGGGTGATGACACTGGAGACGCCCGGAAGGGAACCGGTCACCGACCTCGCGCTGTCCATAATCTCCAACACGGCGCCCTGGACCTACCTGGGGAATCGGCCCATGTACGCCTCCCCGAAGGCCACCTTCGACACCGGCCTGGACGTGCTCGGGCTGAAAAGGCTCTCCACTCCGGCGGTCGCCCGCTACAGCACCCAGCTGCTCACTTCGAGCCCCGAGAAGGGGCCCCGCGGTAAGCACGCGGTTTCACTTCATGACCTCACGGACTTCACCTTGCATTCAAAGGCTCCACTGCCCTTCCAGATGGACGGCGACCACCTGGGAGTGCGCACCAGTGTGACGTTCACAGGCGTACGCCGTGCACTGCGTGTGATTGTGTGAGTGGAAGGGGCCAAAGTCCTTTAACTCGAACGTTTGGGCTGGGCTCCACCCCATAGAAGTACGGCTGTGACCTAGCCGACACCGAGGAATCAAAAAAAACTTTCCAGAAGGGGTTGTATCCGCCGCTGAGGTTTGCGAATCTCTACATGGCGATCGGGACGGCCCGCACCAACGGCCTCCACTGAGAGCCAGAACCCCTCCTCACTTCACAGGACCACAACCAGTTCATCTGGGCGTCGGCCCGATACCTGCGGGGGGATTCGTGAAAGCGTTCACATTCACAAGCACCAGTATGTAATACCAAGGAGAGGTAGCAGCCATGGACTGGCGTCACAACGCCGTTTGTCGTGAGGAAGACCCCGAGCTGTTCTTCCCCATCGGCAACACCGGTCCTGCGCTGCTGCAGATCGAGGAAGCCAAGGCCGTCTGCCGTCGCTGCCCCGTCATGGAGCAGTGCCTGCAGTGGGCGCTCGAGTCCGGCCAGGACTCCGGCGTCTGGGGTGGCCTCAGCGAGGACGAGCGCCGCGCAATGAAGCGCCGTGCCGCTCGCAACCGGGCGCGTAACGCCAGCGCCTGATCCGACGCCACCGCTACGAGCCTCAGCCAGGCGGCGCGTACAGAGCGTACGCACAACCCAGCCCCTTGAGTCGCAGCGCGCAGTACCCCCGAAGCGCACGCATGAACAGTGAGCCCGGACCGTGATCAACGGTCCGGGCTCACTGCCGTGTTCGGGCCGGCCGCCCGCCGCCGCTACTTCTCGGCCCGGACAGGGATGTCGAGGACGACCTGGGTGCCGCGCTCGGGGGCCGGGACCATGCCGAAGGTCCCGCTCAGCTCTCCCTCCACCAGCGTCCTCACGATCTGCAGCCCCAGATTGCCGGCGCGCTGCGGGTCGAAACCCTCGGGCAGACCGCATCCGTCGTCCTGGACCGTGATCAGCAGCCGCCTCCCGGCGGAGGAGCCGCCACGTACGGCCGACACCTCGACCGTGCCGGACTCGGCGAGGGTGAAGGCGTGCTCCAGGGCATTCTGCAGAACCTCGGTGAGCACCATCGCCAGCGGTGTGGCCACTTCGGCGTCGAGTATGCCGAAGCGTCCCGTGCGACGGCAGGTGACCTTGCCCGGGGAGATCTCGGCGACCATCGCGATGACCCGGTCGGCGATCTCGTCGAACTCCACCCGCTCGTCCAGATTCTGGGACAGCGTCTCATGGACGATGGCGATCGAACCGACGCGCCGTACCGCCTCGTTGAGTGCCTCGCGACCCTGCGCGGAATCCATCCGCCGGGCCTGGAGCCGCAACAGGGCAGCGACGGTCTGGAGGTTGTTCTTCACCCGATGGTGGATCTCCCGGATGGTGGCGTCCTTGGTGATCAACTCCCGCTCGCGGCGGCGCAGTTCGGTGACGTCCCGCAGGAGGACGAGGGAGCCGATCCGGACGCCCTTGGGCTTGAGCGGAATGGCCCGGAGCTGGATCACCCCGCCCGCGCACTCGACCTCGAACTCGCGGGGTGCGTAACCGCTGGCGAGTTTGACCAGGGCCTCGTCCACCGGGCCGCGGGAGGGGGCGAGTTCGGCGGTGATCCCGCCCAGGTGCTGACCGACCAGGTCGGAGGCGAGGCCGAGGCGGTGGTATGCGGAGAGGCCGTTGGGGCTGGCGTACTGGACGACTCCGTCGGCGTCGAGCCTGATCAGCCCGTCGCCGACGCGCGGCGAGGCGTCCATGTCGACCTGCTGGCCGGGGAACGGGAAGGACCCGGCGGCGATCATCTGAGCCAGGTCGGAGGCCGACTGGAGGTAGGTGAGCTCCAGCCGGGACGGCGTACGGACGGTCAGGAGGTTGGTGTTGCGGGCGATGACTGCGAGGACCCGCCCCTCCCGGCGTACGGGGATCGACTCGACCCGTACCGGCACCTCCTCGCGCCACTCCGGGTCGCCCTCGCGCACGATCCGGCCCTCGTCCAGCGCCGCGTCGAGCAGCGGACGGCGGCCGCGCGGCACCAAGTGGCCGACCATGTCGTCCTGGTAGGAGGTGGGGCCGGTGTTGGGCCGCATCTGGGCCACGGACACATAGCGGGTGCCGTCGCGGGTGGGAACCCACAGCACGAGGTCGGCGAAGGACAGGTCGGAGAGCAGCTGCCACTCCGAGACCAGCAGATGCAGCCACTCCAGGTCGGTGTCGCTGAGGGCTGCGTGCTGGCGGACGAGGTCGTTCATGGAGGGCACGTGTGCGAGCGTACCCGCGGATGGGTAAGGGCTCCGAACCGAACGACCCTGCCGTGCGTGCACGGGGGAAGGGCCCGGAAAATTGCGGTGCTCCGATGGATGGACACAGGTTAATGGTCTAGTCCACAATGCTCAAGAAAGAGCTTCCGCTCTCCCCGCACAGGAGAGTGGATCGAGGTACCCGCGCTCTCTGCCCGACCGCGCAGGTCCCTCTCCCCGGCCGGGGGCACCGCACACCGCCGGCCGAGCAACTCCGGGCTGCGGTGCCGGACGGGCCGAGGGTCCCGTCCCGGCGCCGCGGCCCGCGGGTGTTTCTGCGGGCCGTCCGGATCGGCGCTCAGCGGGTCTCGGTGACCTTGGCCGGCGCCCGGGGGCGTCCGGGTCCTGGCCGCGGGCGATCGTCACCTCGTACGCCAGCATCTGCAGCGACAGGATCTCCAGGATCGGCTGGGCCTCTTCGGCGACCCCGGCCGTCGGCCGTCGTGTACGCATTGCCGGGTTCTGCTAGATTGGACTCGATTGGTCTATACCATATGATTCAACTCTTCAGATCGGCAGGCCACGCGTGGAAGTTGTCATCGTCCCGGACGCCAAGGCAGGCGGCGAACTCATCGCAGAGGCCATCGGCGCGCTGCTGAGCCGCAAGCCCGACGCCCTCCTGGGCGTTGCCACCGGCTCCACCCCGCTGCCCATCTACCAGGCGCTGGCGGCCAGGGTCCGCTCCGGTGCCGTGGACGCCTCGCACGCCCGCATCTGCCAGCTCGACGAGTACGTGGGGCTGCCGGCCGGCCACCCCGAGTCCTACCGCTCCGTGGTGCTGCGCGAGGTCGTCGAACCGCTCGGCCTGTCCGAGGCGTCCTTCATGGGCCCCGACGGCTCCACCGAGGATGTCCAGGCCGCCTGCGAGGCGTACGACAAGGCGCTCGCCGAGGCCGGCGGGGTGGACCTCCAGCTCCTCGGTATCGGCACGGACGGGCACATCGGCTTCAACGAGCCGTGCTCCTCGCTCGCCTCCCGTACCCGGATCAAGACGCTCACCGAGCAGACCCGGGTCGACAACGCGCGCTTCTTCGACAACGACATCTCCCAGGTGCCGCACCACGTGATCACCCAGGGCATCGGCACCATCCTGGAGTCCCGTCACCCGATCCTGCTCGCCACCGGCAAGGGCAAGGCGGAGGCCGTGGCGCAGACGGTGGAGGGGCCGGTGGCCTCGATCGTGCCCGCGTCGGCGCTGCAGCTGCATCCGCATGCGACGGTGGTGGTGGACGAGGCCGCCGCGTCGAAGCTGAAGCTGGCGGACTACTTCCGCGCCACGTATGCGGCGAAGCCACTGTGGCAGGGTCTTTAGTCGTCCCGGACGGGGGGAGAGGGTCGGGGCACCGTGGTGGGTGCCCCGACCCTCTCGCATGCCGTTACGCGTCCTGCGGACGTGCTTGTCCTCAATCGCCGGACGGGCTTGATCCGGCCCTCGCGCCGCGGGGAGGCGCGTCCAGGTGGACGGGGCCGGGGCGGGGCAGCACGTGATGCTGCTCCTCGTGCCGCATCACGCCCTGCTCTCAGACCCCGGGGCGGTCCGTACCGCTGGTGATGATTTCCGCGGCCGCCAGGCCACAGACGCGGGCCGCGCCGTGGGTGGCGATGTGCAGGGCGCCCCTGGGGGCCGCCTGCGGGACGCCCATTTCGACCACGACCGTGTCGGGGCGCTCCGCCACCAGGGCGTCGAGGGCCTCGGCCATCCAGGCGTGCCGGTGGACGTCACGGACGACCACGACGGTGCGCCGCTCCCCCGCGGCCCTCAGCACCGCGGACACGGGCGCTTCGGTCTCACTGCTGTACGTGTCGGTCTCTGTGCCCGGCAGCAGTCGGTTCAGCTCCGCGGCGACGCCCCACGGGGTCTCGTTGCCGACCGCGATGTTCACCTCGGAGGTGAACACGGCGACGTACGCGGGTTCGGTCAGCGGATCGGCGGAACCGGTCACCTTCACCGCGCGGCGTGCGGCCACCAGGCCGATGTCGGAGCCGATGCCGGTGCCGGGCGCGATCCCCTCCTGCTCTGCCGTGCCCGGCTCCGAACCGGCCCGCTCGGCCCCCCGCGTCCAATACGCGAGGGCGCGTACCCGTGCGGCCGCGTCCGCGAGCCGCTCCTCGGCGAGTTCACCGCTGCGTACCGCCGCGACCAGCGCGTCGCGCAGCCGCTGCACCGTGCCGTCGTCCTCAAGACCGCCACCGATGCACAGGGCATCGGCCCCCGCGGCGATCGCGAGGACGGAGCCGTGCTCGATGCCGTACGTCGAGGCGATGGCCTGCATCTCCACGGCGTCGGTGACGATCAGGCCGTCGTACCCCAACTCCTTTCGCAGCAGACCGGTGAGAATCTGCGGGCTCACCGTCGCGGGGCGGTCCGGGTCGAGTGCGGGCAGCAGGATGTGAGCGCTCATCACGCACTTGGAGCCTGCGGCGATGGCTGCCCGGAAGGGCGCCAGCTCACGGGCGTGCAGGGTCTCCAGGTCCACGTCGATGCGCGGCATCGCATGGTGCGAGTCGATCGCGGTGTCGCCGTGCCCGGGAAAGTGCTTGGTGCAGGCGGCGACTCCGGTGGCCTGGAGGCCCTCGATGTACGCGGCGGTGTGCCGGGCCACGAGCCCGGTGTCCGCTCCGAAGGACCGTACGCCGATGATCGGGTTGCCCGGGTTGGAGTTGACGTCCGCGGACGGAGCCCAGTTGAGGTTGACGCCGCACTCGGCGAGCCGACGGCCCAGCTCCTGGGCGACCGCGCGGGTCAGCGCCACGTCGTCGACGTGGCCGAGCGCGAGGTTGCCGGGGAAGGAGGAGCCGGTACGCACCTCGAGTCGGGTGACGTCACCGCCCTCCTCGTCGATCGCGACGAGGAGGTCCTCGCGCTCGGCTCTGAGCTGGGCGGTGAGCGCGGCGACCTGCTCGGCCGTCTGGATGTTGCGACCGAACAGTGCGACGGAGGCCAGGCCTTCGTCGACCCGGCGCAGCACCCAGTCCGGGGCGGTGGTGCCGGTGAATCCGGGCTGCAGGACGGCGAGAGCGTCGCGGGTGATGGTGTCCGTGGTGGATATCGGGGTGGTCATGAGGCAGCGTTATCCCTTCACGGCGCCGTCGGTGAGACCGCTGACGGCCTTGCGCTGCAGGAAGCCGAAGAGGACGAGGCCGGTCTTCTTACCGCTGTCGCCGTCGCCGTCGTCGGACCCACACGCCACGAGGCCGATCACCATGCCCGCGACGCCGGCCGCCGCGATGAGCTTGCGCTTCACGCCAAACCCTCCTCAGGGATACCGCAACCCCGCCCACCGCGAAGACATCCGACGAGTACTGCTGGGCTGGGGGCTGGACCTGGTCTTTAATGGTTTAGACCAGCAGCGGGAGCTTGGCCTGGACCTTCAGGAGTGTCAAGGGTGCATGAGAAGCGCACTCGCGTCCGTTACAGGACCGACACCTGAGGGGGGGCGACGAGTCGTGACCGGACCGTGTCACCATGTGAGCCGCGACAGACGGAGGAGCCGGTGACGGCAGCAACGCAGCAGTCGGGAAGGCGTGCCATGGGTGCCGACGGGGACAGCACGGAGAACGAGACGGGCGCAGCCACGCGGACGGCGCGCGTCCCGAAGTACTACCGGCTGAAGCGACATCTCCTCGACATGACGGACACCATGCCGCCGGGGACCCCCGTGCCGCCGGAGCGGACCCTGGCCGCCGAGTTCGACACCTCTCGCACGACGGTGCGCCAGGCGCTCCAGGAACTGGTCGTCGAGGGCCGGCTGGAGCGCATCCAGGGCAAGGGCACCTTCGTCGCCAAGCCGAAGGTCTCACAGGCGTTGCAGCTCACCTCGTACACCGAGGACATGCGCGCCCAGGGACTCGAACCGACGTCCCAGTTGCTGGACATCGGCTATGTCACGGCCGACGACACGCTCGCCGGACTGCTCGACATCACGACCGGTGGCCGAGTGCTGCGGATCGAACGGCTGCGGCTCGCGAGCGGGGAGCCGATGGCGATCGAGACCACACACCTTTCGGCCAAACGCTTTCCCGCGCTGCGCCGTTCACTGGTGAAGTACACCTCGCTCTACACCGCGCTGGCCGAGGTGTACGACGTCCGGCTGGCCGAGGCCGAGGAGACCATCGAGACCTCGCTCGCCACCCCGCGCGAGGCCGGACTGCTCGGTACGGATGTGGGCCTGCCGATGCTGATGCTGTCCCGGCACTCGCTCGACGGACAGGGTGAGCCGGTGGAGTGGGTGCGCTCGGTCTACCGCGGCGACCGGTACAAGTTCGTGGCGCGCCTGAAGCGGCCGATGGACTGAGCCCGGGGCGCGGCAGTCGGCCGTTTCCGGCCACCCACCCGTACACACCGCCCTCGCGGCCCCCATGGAATCCACCACTCCACGGGGGCCGTTCGCATGCCCTGGTACGAACCAAGTCCCGCACGTTTGGCGGCCTTCCGAACATTCGCGCCCGCCCGCACGACCGTTGCCGGACCGCAATACGGACAGGGGGTGACGGTGCCCGGAATCGTCCCCTAGATTTCCTGCGCATTACACCAGGTGATCAGCGAGGGGACGGAGTCGCCGCATGCCAGCAGCCCCAAATGGAAAGCCGCCCACGGTCACACCCGTGCGGGTGGTCATCGCCCTCTGTCTCATCGCGCCGTTCGTGGCGATGCTCTGGGTGAGTTCATACGCGAAGGTGGATCCCACCTTCATCGGTATTCCGTTCTTCTACTGGTACCAGATGCTCTGGGTGCTGGTCTCCACCGCGCTCACGTTGATCGCTTACAAGCTGTGGCAGCGTGACCAGCGTGCCCGCAAGGGGGGTGCGTCGGCATGAAGGACGGCGTGAACGGCGTCGCGCTCGGCGTCTTCATCTTCTTCTTCCTGGCCGTCACGGTCATGGGCTTCCTGGCGGCGCGCTGGCGTAAGGCCGAGAACGACGCCAGTCTCGACGAATGGGGCCTGGGCGGACGGTCGTTCGGCACCTGGGTCACCTGGTTCCTGCTCGGCGGCGACCTGTACACCGCGTACACCTTCGTCGCCGTTCCCGCGGCGATCTACGCGGCGGGCGCGGCCGGCTTCTTCGCGGTGCCGTACACCATCCTCGTGTACCCGCTGATCTTCACCTTCCTGCCGCGGCTGTGGTCGGTCTCGCACAAACACGGGTACGTGACCACCTCGGACTTCGTCCGCGGGCGCTTCGGCTCGAAGGGTCTTTCACTGGCGGTCGCCGTCACGGGCATCCTCGCCACGATGCCATACATCGCACTCCAACTCGTCGGCATCCAGGCGGTGCTGGACGTGATGGGCGTCGGCGGCGGCGAGAACACCCACTGGTTCGTCAAGGATCTGCCGCTGCTGATCGCGTTCGCGGTACTCGCCGCGTACACCTACTCGTCCGGCCTGCGGGCGCCCGCGCTGATCGCGTTCGTCAAGGACGGACTGATCTACCTGGTCATCGCGGTGGCGATCATCTACATCCCGATCAAGCTCGGCGGCTTCGACGACATCTTCGCCAAGGCCGGCGAGGCGTTTTCGCAGAAGAACCCGGCCACCGGCGCGCCACGCGGCGCGCTCGCACCGGGTGAGGCCGGCCAATGGGGTTACGCCACACTGGCGTTGGGTTCGGCGCTGGCGCTCTTCATGTATCCGCACTCGATCACCGCGACACTCTCCAGCCGCAGCCGCGATGTGATCCGGCGCAACACCACGATCCTGCCGCTGTACTCGCTGATGCTGGGCCTGCTGGCGCTGCTCGGCTTCATGGCGATCGCCGCCGGAATCAAGGTGGACAACGGGCAGTTGGCCATCCCCCAGCTGT
This sequence comes from Streptomyces sp. NPDC002958, assembly GCF_055563255.1. Lineage (NCBI taxonomy): Bacteria > Bacillati > Actinomycetota > Actinomycetes > Kitasatosporales > Streptomycetaceae > Streptomyces > Streptomyces sp. NPDC002958. Next base: position 568,850 of record NZ_JBVHDS010000002.1, read on the forward strand.
TCGAGAACATGTTCCCGGACTGGTTCGCGGGCGTCGCGTTCGCCGCCATCGGCATCGGCGCGCTGGTGCCCGCCGCGATCATGTCGATCGCCGCGGCGAACCTCTTCACCCGCAACATCTACAAGGACTTCCTCAAGCCGGACGCGACCCCGGCGCAGGAGACCAGGGTCTCCAAGCTGGTGTCGCTGCTGGTGAAGGTCGGCGCGCTCGCCTTCGTCCTCACCATGGACAAGACGGTCGCGATCAACTTCCAGCTGCTCGGCGGGATCTGGATTCTCCAGACGCTGCCGGCCCTCATCGGCGGGCTGTTCACCCGCTGGTTCCACCGCTGGGCGCTGCTCGCGGGCTGGGCGGTCGGCATGGTGTACGGGACGGTGGCCGCGTACGGGGTCGCCAGCCCGACCCAGGCGCACTTCGGCGGGTCGTCCAAGGAGATCCCGGGCATCGGCGAAATCGGCTACATCGGTCTCACGGCGCTCGTGCTGAACGCGGTGGTGACGGTGGTGCTCACCTTCGTCCTGAACGCCGTGAAGGCACCCGCCGGGATCGACGAGACCTCCCCGGCCGACTACACGGCCGACGCGGGCGACCCGGACGTCCGGGTGGAGCTCCCGTCGGCCACGGCCGGGGCACCGGGCGGCGGCCACTGACGGCCGCACCGACGCCGGCCGACGGCCCGTCGAGCCCCCTTCAGCGGGGCGCGGCGGGCCGTCCGTGCGATCGGGCCCAACGGTCCGGGAGAGGGCCGTACGGCTTGCTCTGCGGGCCCGACTTGGGCTGTGCGACACAACATGTGGGGGCTGTCTCATCCGACGGCCCCCACATGTATGCTCATGCTCGCTGTCGCCGCAGGGAAATCCGGTGCGAATCCGGAACTGTCCCGCAACGGTGTATTCGGTGCGCTTTTGCGCACCATCGACTCAGTCCGAGGACCTGCCGACAGCGCATCCGGCTCGACCGAACCGGATGCCAGACGTCCGGGCCTCGCGGATGGGCCGGTGGACGCCGTACGGAGTGCTGCCCCGACGCGGGCCCGCCTCTGCCCGGCTGCCCCGTTCCCCGCCGGCCCCGAGCCGAGCGAGGGAGAGCACCACGTGACCATCGCGCCAGCCGATCCGGCTTCAGTCGCCGTGTCCGAAGCGGCCGAGTCCGAGGGAACCGCACACGACGGACCGGGGACCGCACTGCTGCGGACCCTGACCGACCTCACCGTCGATCTGCCCGACACCGACCCCGGTCGCGTCGCCGCCGCCGCGCTGCGCGGCCGCAACGCCCGGTCGGACGAGGCCGAGCTGCGCTCGCTGGCCACCGAGGCCGCCGCGGGGCTCATCTCCGAGGACCCCGCGTACTCCCGGCTCGCGGCCAGGCTCCTGACCCGCACCATCGCGGACGAGGCGGCCGGTCAGGGCGCGGTCTCCTTCTCCGCCTCGGTCGCCGTCGGGCACCGCGAGGGCCTGATCGCGGACCGTACCGCCGAGTTCGTCGCGCTGCACGCGGCCACTCTCGACGCGCTGGTGGAGCGTTCACTCGCCGACGGCGCCGACGACCGCTTCGGCTACTTCGGGCTGCGGACCCTGCACAGCCGCTATCTGCTGCGCCACCCGCACACCCGCCAGGTCATCGAAACGCCCCAGCACTTCATGCTGCGCGTCGCGGCCGGTCTCGCCGAGGACGATTCGCAGCGCGCCCTGGACGAAGTCGCCGCTCTGTACGGGCTGATGAGCCGGCTCGACTATCTGCCGTCCTCGCCGACCCTGTTCAACTCCGGTACCCGGCACCCGCAGATGTCCTCCTGCTATCTGCTGGACTCCCCGCTCGACGAGCTCGACTCGATCTACGACCGATACCACCAGGTGGCGCGGCTCTCGAAGCACGCGGGCGGCATCGGTCTCTCGTACTCCCGCATCCGCGCCCGCGGTTCGCTGATCCGCGGCACCAACGGGCACTCCAACGGCATCGTGCCGTTCCTGAAGACGCTCGACGCCTCCGTCGCCGCGGTCAACCAGGGGGGCCGCCGCAAGGGCGCCGCCGCCGTCTACCTGGAGACCTGGCACGCGGACATCGAGGAGTTCCTGGAGCTGCGCGACAACACGGGTGAGGACCAGCGGCGTACGCACAACCTCAACCTGGCGCACTGGATCCCGGACGAGTTCATGCGCCGGGTCGACGCGGACCGCGACTGGTCGCTGTTCTCGCCTGCCGATGTGCCCGAGCTCGTCGACCTGTGGGGAGACGAGTTCGACGCCGCGTACCGGGCCGCCGAGACCAAGGGGCTGGCCCGCAAGTCGATGCCGGCCCGTGAACTGTACGGCCGGATGATGCGTACCCTCGCCCAGACCGGACAGGGCTGGATGACGTTCAAGGACGCCTCGAACCGGACCGCGAACCAGACCGCCGAGCCGGGCCGCGTCGTCCACTCGTCGAATCTGTGCACCGAGATCCTCGAAGTCACCGATGACGGCGAGACGGCCGTCTGCAACCTGGGTTCGGTCAACCTCGGCGCGTTCGTCACCGATGGTGGCATCGACTGGGAGCGGCTGGACGCGACTGTCCGTACCGCCGTGACCTTCCTCGACCGGGTCGTCGACATCAACTTCTACCCGACCGAGCAGGCCGGCCGGTCCAATGCGAAGTGGCGCCCCGTCGGTCTGGGGGCCATGGGTCTCCAGGACGTCTTCTTCCAGCTGCGGCTGCCGTTCGACTCCCCCGAGGCCCGCGCGCTCTCCACGAAGATCTCCGAGCGGATCATGCTCGCGGCGTACGAGGCGTCCTGCGGGCTCGCCGAGCGCTCGGGCCCGCTGCCCGCGTGGTCCCAGACGCGTGCCGCGCGCGGTGTGCTGCACCCCGACCACTACGACACCGAGCTGAACTGGCCGGAGCGCTGGGCCGCCCTGCGCACCCGGATCGCGAAGACCGGGATGCGCAACTCGCTGCTGCTCGCCATCGCGCCGACGGCGACGATCGCCTCGATCGCGGGTGTGTACGAGTGCATCGAGCCGCAGGTGTCCAACCTCTTCAAGCGCGAGACGCTCAGCGGTGAGTTCCTCCAGGTCAACGCATACCTGGTGGAGGAGCTGAAGCAGCTCGGCGTGTGGGACGCGCGGACCCGTGAGGCGCTGCGCGAGGCAAGCGGTTCCGTACAGGACTTCGCCTGGATTCCACAGGAGGTGCGGGCGCTGTACCGCACGGCGTGGGAGATCCCGCAGCGCGGACTGATCGACATGGCGGCGGCGCGGACGCCGTTCCTCGACCAGAGCCAGTCGCTGAACCTGTTCCTGGAGACGCCGACGATCGGCAAGCTCTCCTCGATGTACGCGTACGCCTGGAAGCAGGGGCTGAAGACGACGTACTACCTGCGCTCGCGCCCGGCGACCCGGATCGCCCGTGCGGCCTCCGGCCAGGCAGCTGCCGCCGCCCCCATTCCCGTACAGCAGGCCCAGGCTCCCGACGCGGACGCCATCGCCTGCTCCCTCGAAAACCCCGAGTCCTGCGAGGCCTGCCAGTGATGAGCTCGACCAACTCCGAGAAGAACCTGCTCGACCCGGGCTTCGAACTGACCCTGCGCCCCATGCGCTACCCGGACTTCTACGAGCGCTACCGCGACGCGATCAAGAACACCTGGACGGTGGAGGAGGTCGACCTCCACTCCGATGTCGCCGACCTCGCCAAGCTGTCCCCCGGCGAGCAGCACATGATCGGCCGGCTCGTCGCGTTCTTCGCGACGGGTGACTCGATCGTCTCCAACAACCTCGTGCTGACGCTGTACAAGCACATCAACTCCCCCGAGGCACGGCTGTATCTGTCGCGGCAGCTCTTCGAGGAGGCTGTGCACGTCCAGTTCTATCTGACGCTGCTCGACACCTATCTGCCCGATCCGGACGACCGTGCCGCCGCGTTCGACGCGGTCGAGGAGATCCCGTCCATTCGTGAGAAGGCGCAGTTCTGCTTCAAGTGGATGGTCGCCCTGGATGGGCAAGGAGGGGTCGAGAAGATCGAGCGCCTGGAGACCAAGGCCGACCGCCGCCGCTTCCTGCTGAACCTGATCTGCTTCGCGGCGTGCATCGAGGGGCTGTTCTTCTACGGCGCGTTCGCGTACGTCTACTGGTTCCGCTCGCGGGGTCTGCTGCACGGTCTCGCCACAGGCACCAACTGGGTGTTCCGTGACGAGACGATGCACATGAACTTCGCGTTCGAGGTCGTGGACACCGTCCGCAAGGAGGAGCCGGACCTCTTCGACGACGAGCTCCAGCGGCAGGTCACCGACATGCTGAAGGAGGCCGTCGACGCGGAGCTGCAGTTCGGCCGCGATCTGTGCGGTGACGGGCTGCCGGGCATGAACACCGAGTCCATGCGCCAGTACCTGGAGTGCGTGGCCGACCAGCGGCTCACCCGGCTGGGCTTCCCGGCGGTCTACGGCTCCGAGAATCCGTTCGCGTTCATGGAGCTGCAGGGCGTGCAGGAGCTGACGAACTTCTTCGAGCGCCGACCGTCCGCCTACCAGGTGGCGGTGGAGGGCTCGGTCGCCTTCGACGACGACTTTTAGGGCCAGCTTCTGAGGCAGGAGCGCCGCGCAGCCGTCACGGCTGCGCGGCGAGGGCCGCCTGACTGCGGCGGCACGGAGAAAAGCCCGGTGTGCCCGGTCCGGACGGACCGGGCACACCGGGCTCTCGTGCGTCAGATGCCGCAGTTCGGCGCCGACCAGAAGTGGCTGGGGCCCTGGTTGACGTGGATGTGGTCGTCGTGGCCCGGGTAGCCGGGGCCGAGGATCCCGTTGAAGCCGTGGTTGCGGGCCTGCTTGGCGAGGGTGCACAGGGAGTGCGGTCCTGCGCCCAGGTCGGCCGCGTCCCCGTAGAGATGACGGCTGTTGGACGCGCCGCCGACCGCGCTGTTGCAGGAGGTGGAGCGGAAACCGCTGGTGATCCGGATCGACTGGTCACCGAGCGCGTGCCGCAGTGCCTCCAGCTTCCACATGGTGCTCAGCGCGTTGGCCTTCGCCGTGCCCGCCGCGACGGCACCACCCGCCCAGGTCGTATTGCACTGGTTGTGCTCGGCGTACGTGAAGTGGATCGGGGTGCAGTCGTTGTCCTGGAGCTCATAGATCTTGGCCTGGGTGGCCGGGCCCGCGATGCCGTCGGCAGTTAGGCCGTAGGCGGCCTGGAAGCGCTTGACGGCAGCGGTGGTGGCCGGACCGTAGGAGCCGTCGACCGCGAGTACGGAGTTGTAGCCGGGGTAGCCGGCCACCCGTATCTGGAGCTGGACGACATCGTTGCCGGTGGCGCCGGGGGACAGCGTGCGGGTCCAGGTGTAGCAGCCGTCGGCCTGCGCGGTACCGGCGGTCACCACGGCCCCACCCAAGGCGAAAGCCATGGTCATGACAAGGCCGAGCAGTACTCGTGCGGTGCGTCTGAGCATGAGGGGGCTCCCTACCACGACGGAGATATGGGGAGAGAGCTTGTCGGACGAGTCGATGCGCGTCAACTACGCACAGCAAAACCGCAGTTGACGATCGACCGAAGAAAAGAACCGGCGGGCCCGGTCTCCCTCACAGGGGAGACCGGGCCCGCTCGGCGGCACACCGGATGCTCAGTCGTTCGGCACGATCTCGTAGCGCGGCGTGTTCTCCGCCATCTGCCGCAGCGCGTCCTTGCGGTCCCGCTTCGAGAGCCGGTCGATGTACAGGTATCCGTACAGATGGTCCGTCTCGTGCTGGAGGCAGCGGGCGAAGTAGCCGTAGCCCCGGATCTTCACCGGGTTGCCCTTGGCGTCCTGTCCGCGGACCACCGCGTAGTCCGGGCGAGCCAGCGGGGCGTACGCCGTCGGGACGGAGAGGCAGCCCTCGTTGGAGTCGTCCAGGACCCGGTCCTCGGGCGCCAGCTCCTCCAGCACCGGATTGCAGACGACGCCCACATGCCGCACGCCGTCGTCGTCCGGGCAGTCGTAGACGAAGACCTTCAGGTCGACGCCGATCTGGCTGGCGGCCAGGCCCACGCCCTCCGCCGTCCGCTGGCTCGCGAACATGTCGTCGATCAGCCGGCCCAGCTCGTCGTCGAACTCGGTGACGTCCTTGCACTCCTTGTGCAGCACCGGGTTGCCCACGACCGTGATCGGACGGGAGGTGCCGCGCTCGCGATATGCCGTCTCGCGCGCCTCACAGTCCTCGGTGTCCACGACGAAACCTTCGTCGTCGACGCTGATCTGCTCGTCCGTCTCCTGCTGCACCATGTCCGCCGTACGCCTTCCTCAAAACCTGATCCCGGACGTCCGAAGGACCGGGGCCCGGGCACCCGAGCACCGCCATCGGTGCCCGTACAGCCTACGGGCACCGGTCAGCAGACTTCTTCGAGATCCCGCCACTCACGGCTTTCCGGGCTGTCCGCCACCCAGCCGTCCAGCAGTCCGCGCACCAGCCCGGCCGGTGCGGCTATCCCGCACTCGCGCTCGGGCACCCACAGCTCACCGGCGGTGCGGTGCCCCAGCGGGCCCGGATGCCCCGGCTCGCTGTGGTCGTGCGGGTCCAGGTGCTCGCCGTCCTCGTCGCTCTCCATCCGGCTCTCCGAACAGGCCCGGCAGAGCAGCCGCACTGAGGACGACCAGTCCTCGGCGGCGAATCCGGCGTCGGACGCCAGTTGCTCCAGGGCGTCCCGGTCCGCCTCGGTGGCCGCTTCGAGCAGCACCACCCAGGTGGGTACGGGGGACGGCGCCCACAGCTCGATCTCGTCGAAGACGGGGTACGAGGGTCCGGCCGCGGTGACCCGCTCGCCGTGCGGCACACCGTCGTGCAGGACGACCTCGCCCCAGCGGCGGCCGGACGACGGCAGCGGGATGGAGAGCACCTCCATCCGGGCCGGATCGAGCCTGCGGCCCCAGACGACCTCGGCCTCGCCCTCCGGCGACAGCCGTACCGCGGCGCTGCCCAGCTCCATGCCGACCGGCTCGCTGTTGGCCGCCGAGGTGTGCTGGCCGGCGCCCGGCACCTTCAGGCCGTACGCCTGCCAGGCGCGGCGCGCCAGCGGCCAGTCCTGCAGTGCGGTGGCGGCGATCCCGACGTTCCACCAGTCCGGAGCGCCTGATTCCTTGTCGAGCAGCGCGACGGCCCTCAGGCCGGCGGCTCTCGCCTGTTCCCAGTCATGCCGGAATTTGTGCAGCAGCGCCAGGTTGAACCATGACTCCGAGAGCCAGGGCTCCAGGTCCGCCGCACGTGTCAGCAGTGCGCCCGCGTCCTCGTACCGGCCGTCGCCGATCAGCGTGAACGCGCGGTCCGTGGCCTGCCGCCAAGAGGCGGAGGGCCGATGCCGTACCTTCCCGAAGATCCTCACGATTCCCGCCTGTCCCGACTGGACACCCTCGTTTTCCGCTCTTCTTCGCATCCAACCATGCCAGGCCGGACGCTCGCTCATTACCCATGGGTTACCCAGGCAGGACGGGGGTCAGACCGCCCCGGGCCAGGACCCGGGCCAGTGATTCCACGACCTCGGGCTGATAGTCGTGACCGGTACCGAGCCTGAGTTGTTCCAGCGCGCCCAGCGGCCCGATGAGACCTTCCCCGGAGAGGTCGTCGTATGCGTTGACGGCCCTGACGATCCTGGCGGACAGTGGTTGCTCCCGGTAGGGGTCCGCCTGCCGCTCCACCACGACGGCGACCTCGGTGTCCACCCCGGTCTGCCGGACCACGGCCCCGCCGAGCAGCGCGATGCGGCGCTGCTCGGCGGCGGGCAGGGTGGCCGTCGCCCCGTCCGGGACCGGGTCGACGAGGGAGAGCTGACCGATGTCGTGCATCAGGGCCGCGTACTCCAGCACGGTCAGCTCGCTCCCGGAGAGCCCCAGCTCGCGGCCGACGGCCGTGCAGAGCACCGCGACCCTGCGGGCATGCCCGTGCGGGGTGTATCCGGCGATCTCGGTGGACCGGGCGAGCGAGGTGATCGTCTGCCGGTAAGTGGTGCGCACGGCGACGAACCGGCGGAACGAGACCTGGGCCAGCAACAGGGGTACGCACAGGACGGGCAGCACCCACAGCCCCGCGACGGCGACCCCGAGGGCCATCACGACCCCGGTCGCGCAGACCGCCGAACCGATGCCGATGAGGGCGCGCAGCTCGTCGCGGAGAAGCGGCCCGTAGGGGAGGGGGGTACCTCCCATGCTCTTGAAGCTATGGGGGACGGTGCGCGAACGCAGCAGCAGGGCCGCGAGCACGGCGTCGCACAGAGCGGTCAGGACGAGGAGCAGGAGCGGGAAGAGCACGTAGTACGGGCCTTCGCCGAGCCGACCCGCGGTACGGCCGGAGTCGTGCAGCGGCTGGAAGCACACGGCGGCGTAGGTGACGGTCAGGATGCGGCGGGCCACCCGGTCGGGTGCCAGTCCGCTGCCGCGCGCCACGTGGGGCACACAGGCGACGAGCTGTGCCGCGACGAGTACGGCGATCACCTGGAGGACACCGTGCCCGGTGGGTTCGGCTCCGCTGCGGCCGAGAAGGGCGTACGCGAGTGCTCCGGCGGCTCCGAGCGGTGCGGGCTCGCGCTCGCCGGGCAGCGCGCCCCAGCGGGCCAGTTCACCGACGGTGATGAGCACCCCGAAGGCGAGGGCGTGGCCGGGGTCGTGGACGCCGTCCCAGATGGTGTGGCCGAGCCCGGCGACGGCGAGCACGGCGGCTGTGCCACGGACGGCGAGGACGGCGGGGGGTAACGCCTGTCGCCGGGTGCGGGTCACCGGGGGCGGTCCACGGACGACTGCGGACCGGGAACGACAGGATCAAGCCCGCCCGCGGGCGCCGTCTCCAACCCGCCGGTGGGCGCCGTCTCCAACCCATCCGGCGACGGAGAACAAACCGGCCCCCGGGCAGCCACGGAGCCCCCGCCCGCCCTCCGCTGCCTCGGGATCGCCTCCTCCGCCGTCACGACCGTGGTCGCCGCCGACCATCCGTGCCGGTCCAGCGCCCGCACCAGCGCCCGCACCATCTGCGGATCGAACTGCGTACCCGCACACCGCTTCAGCTCCTCCAGCGCCGCAGGCACCGGCCTCCCCCTCCGGTACGACCGGGTCGATGTCATCGCGTCGAAGGCGTCCGCCACCGCGACGACCCGTGCGAACTCGGGGATCTCCCGCCCGCTGAGCCCGTACGGGTAGCCGCTGCCGTCGAGCCGTTCGTGGTGGTGCAGGATCGCGGCCCGTGCCTCGCCGAGAAAGCCGATACCCCGGACGATCTCGTGCCCGTACTCCGGATGCAGTTCGATCATCCGCCGTTCCTCCGGGGTGAGCGGCCCGTCCTTGCGGAGCACCCTGGTCGGGACGCCGAGCTTGCCGACGTCGTGCAGGATGCCGGCGAACCGGAGGACCTCCAGGCGGCCCTGGTCCATGCCCAGTTCACGGGCGATGAGGGCGGAGGCCTGTCCGACCCGTTCGCTGTGACCGCGGGTGTACGTGTCCTTGATGTCGACGGCCTGTACCAGCGCCCTGATGGTGGCGCGGTGGGCGGCGTGCTCGCGGTGGTACTGGGCGAAGACCCAGCAGGAGATGTACATCGGCAGCAGGACGACGAGCGCGGACAGCGGCCCGTACGGACCGCGCCACAGGACGGCCATCATCAGTCCGGCGAGTCCGTGCACCAGATGCGGGCCCATCGAGCGGGACAGCAGTCCGCTCCAGGCACGCCGGACGGGGAGCCGCTCGGCCGCGACCAGGATGGAACCGTCCAGAGCGGTCAGGACGAGGCTGAAGGCCAGGGCGGCCGCGCAGGCGGGCAGCAGCGCGTACGGGAGGTCGGGGAGCCGGCCGGGGCCGCCGAGCGTGACGGCGCCGCCGAGCAGACCGTGAACGGACGAGGCCGCCCAGACGGTGACGGCGAGCTGCGCGGCCCGCCAGACACGCCGGGCGGTGGCGGGCGGGGTCTCCACCGGGCCGACGAGCGATCCAGGGATCGCGACCAGGGCGGCCGCGGCGGGCGGCAGCAGAAAGGCGGCGGCGAGCAGCAGCGGGAAGAACGACCCGGCGCTGATCGGCACGGAGCTGCCGAAGAAGAGGCAGCGCCCGGGGAGTTCACAGGCCAGATAGAGGCCGGTGAGCAGTCCGACGGTGGCCCACGGGGTCCCGGTGCCCGTGCCCAGCGCGGGGAACACACAGGACAGGGCACAGACCACAGCCGCCAGAATGTACGCGCGCGCCGCCCCGCGTGTGGCTCTCACCCGCCCGGCCCGCCCCCCAACATGGTCAATGGAGGCGCCAGGCTAGCGAGTTGTGTGTCCTTTCGAGCCGCGATGAGCCCGATTAGCACATTCGGGTGATGTGCGGGGGACGCGACCGATACGGGGGCGCGGCTACATGTGGCAGCCGCCGGGCGTCACTCCTTGGCGGCGGTCGGCTGACCGGTCTCCGAAGCCGTCACGTCCAGCTCGGGCACCGCCTGCCCCGAGCGGATCAGATCGATCCGACCCATCACCTTGGAGCGCAGATCGGTCGGCACGTCGTCCTGGCCGCAGCAGCGCTTCACCAGCTTCTTCACGGCCTGTTCCAGGCCGTACTTCTCCAGGCACGGGGAGCACTCCTCGAAGTGCTCCTCGAACTTGGTGCAGTCACTGTCGGGCATCTCGTGATCGAGAAACTCGTAGAGATGATCGAGGACCTCTGAGCAGTCCGTCTCGTGCGGCTCTCCGCAGCTCATGAGCCCGAGCCTTTCCGATCGTCCGACTCTCCGGCACCGGCGGCAACGAGCCCGCGCTCACGGGCGTAGTCCTCCAGCATGCCGCGCAGTTGGCGGCGGCCCCGGTGCAGTCGGGACATCACCGTACCGATGGGAGTCCCCATGATGTCCGCGATCTCCTTGTAGGCAAAGCCCTCTACATCGGCGAGATACACAGCGATGCGGAACTCTTCGGGGATCGCCTGCAGAGCGGACTTCACATCCGAGTCGGGCAGGTGGTCGAGCGCCTGCGACTCGGCGGAACGCAGACCCGTCGACATGTGCGACTCGGCACGCGCCAGCTGCCAGTCCTCGATCTCCTCGGCGGCGCTGCGCTGAGGTTCGCGCTGCTTCTTGCGGTACGAGTTGATGAACGTGTTGGTGAGGATGCGGTACATCCACGCCTTGAGGTTGGTGCCCTCGCGGAACTGGTGGAAGGAGCCGTACGCCTTGGCATACGTCTCCTGGACCAGGTCCTCGGCGTCTGCGGGGTTGCGCGTCATGCGCAGCGCGGCCGAGTACATCTGGTCGAGGAAACCGAGCGCGTCCCGCTCGAAGCGCGCGTTGCGCTCGGCAGTCGTCTCCTGTGCGCGGCCGTCGTCGGTCCCTGTGTCGGTCCCAGTGACCGGACCCACCTCCTCCAACGCTGTGGCGGAGCCGAAACCGGACCCGCTCGAATCGGAGAATAGTCGACCTTGCTTCGATACGGGCTGTCGATCCGATCCGCTCAGTGCCCGCTCGGGAGTGGCCTTGGCCGCATGCAGCACCGTCCACTCCAGGTCGGCGGCGTTCGAGCGGCGCGGGCAGATGGTCGAACCCATGCGACGGACTCCCTCTCCACATACGACGTTGATGTACCGATGTCACCGACAACAGTGGCCTCTCGCTCAACATTCCCGGAGGTGTGACCGGCTCCGCCCGCGGGGCGGCGTATGTCACACGAGGGTGGCCAGCCACGCGGTCACGGCGTCGGTGAGGACCTCCATGGCCTGATCCTCGGTCAGACCGGACTTCTTGGGTACGGCGAACCCGTGGTCGCCGTACGGCACCTCGGTGATCTCGTACTTCCCCGGGGGGAATTCGGCGGGCCGCCCGAACGGGTCGTTGCCGCCCTGCACGACCAGCGTGGGTACGCCGGAACCGAGGAGCTCGTCCTTGCGGGATTTCTCCGGCCTTCCCGGCGGGTGCAGCGGGAAGCTGAGCGCGAGGACGGCGTGGGCGCCGAGCTCTGTCGCCGTACGGCAGGCCACCCGGGCCCCGGCGCTGCGCCCGCCCGCGACGACGGGCAGCCCCGGGGCGGTGAGCGCGGGCCACAGGCCCCGCCATCCGGTGTCCAGGGTCTTCGGGGCGGGCGCGAGCTTCTTCCCGGCGACCCGCCACGGCTGCTCCACCAGGGCGACGGTCACCCCGTGGACGGGCAGCGCGGCGGCCAGGGCCCGGAGGTCACGGGTCTCGATGCCGCCGCCCGCGCCATGGCTGACGGCGAGCACCAGGCGGGCGTTCTCCGCGGGCAGCCAGGTGATCCTGGCCGGCCCGGCATCCGTGTCGAACGTCTCGACGGTACGGCCTGTCTCTGTAGGACTCACGCGCCCATCCTGCCCGGTCAGAAGAGCGTGCTCGCTTCCGGCGCGGCCAGCTCCTCCACCAGCTCGGGACCGTTGTTGCGGACGTTGCTGACGGCCGTGGCCACCGGATAGGCCCGCATCAGCCCGCCCGGCGGCGGTGCGAGCAGTGCCTTCAGCTCCTCGATGTCGGTGCGTGTCGGGTCGAGCCAGGCGTCCCACCGGTCCGGGGTCAGCATCAGCGGCATCCGGGGGTGGATGTCGGCGAGCGCGGCCGGGCCCTCGGCGGGGGCGACGGCGAGCGGGGTGGTCTCCGCCTCGGTCGTGATCACCGAGCAGGTCACCCACCAGGCCATCGGGTGGTCGTCCGGAAGGGTCCTGTCGCGCCAGAACTCGTACAGTCCGGCCATCGCGAAGACCGATCCGTCGGCGGGCGTCACGAAGTAGGGCTGCTTGCGCGGCCGCTTCTTCTTCCCTTTCTCCTCAAGCCGCCGTTCGTCCGCGCCGGTGACCCACTCGTAGTAGCCGTCGGCAGGCAGGATGCAGCGCCGGGAGACGAAGGGGCGGCGGAAGGACGGCTTCTCGTGGACCGTCTCCGCGCGGGCGTTGATCATGCGTGCGGCGCCCTCGGGGGACTTCGCCCAGGACGGTACGAGCCCCCATTTCAGGGCGCGCAGCTGGCGAACCGGACGCTGATCGTCTGCGTCTTTCAAGGGGCGTTCCAGTACGACGTAGACCTCCTTGGTCGGCGCCACGTTCCAATCGGGCGCCAGGGTCTCCTCCGGTTCCCACTTCTCGACCTGGAAGAGTCCGGTCAGATCCTCGGGTCGCCGACTCGCTGCATACCGTCCGCACATAAGTGCCAGACTGCCACGACCGTCACGACGACAAAACGCCGATACCGCAAGGAGTCGCCCACGCCATGGACAACACCGATCTGGGCAATCTGTGGGACCGCGTCTTCGGCACCCAGCCCGCGCCCGAGCAGTGGCTGGTGGTGGTGACCGGCACGCTCGCGCTGATAGCCGTCGTACCGAACCTGATATGGCGGCTGACCCGCAACGCGATCACCATCGCGCACGAGGGCGGGCACGGGCTGATCGCGCTGCTCACCGGACGGCAGCTGTCCGGCATCCGGCTGCACTCGGACACCAGCGGGCTGACGGTCAGCCGCGGCAAGCCGACCGGCATAGGGATGATCCTGACCGCGGCGGCGGGCTACACCGCCCCGCCGCTGCTGGGGCTGGGCGGGGCGTGGCTGCTGGTCAACGGCAGGATCACGCTGTTGCTGTGGCTGGCCACAGCGCTGCTCGCGGTGATGCTGGTGGTGATCCGCAATGTGTACGGGGCGCTGACGGTGATCTTCACCGGTTCGACCTTCCTGCTGGTGTCCTGGCTGGCCTCGCCCGCCGTGCAGTCGCTGTTCGCGTACACCGTGGTCTGGTTCCTGCTGCTCGGCGGCGTACGTCCGGCCTTCGAGCTCCAGTCGAAGCGGCGGCACGGCGGTGCGCCGGACTCGGACGCGGACCAGTTGTCGCGGCTGACGGATGTGCCGGCCGCGCTCTGGCTGTTCCTCTTCCACGCGGTGTCGCTCTGCTCACTGATCGGCGGCGGGGGCTGGCTGCTCGGTCTGTGAAGGGCGGTACCGCCCGGCGACACGTACCACGCTTGTATGGGGGGCGACACGTACCACGCTTGTATTACGCGCTGCTTCCGACCCATTTGATCGAGATTCGGGTTTGCGGTGAGCCACTAAAGTGAGGTCCATGACCGAAAGTTCCGTGCACCCCGCCCTCTGGCCCGCCCCGCATGCGAGTGGGGCCGTCGACGCGACCGTCACCGTGCCCGGATCGAAATCGGTCACCAATCGCGCCCTGGTCCTCGCCGCTCTCGCCGCCGAGCCCGGCTGGCTGCGCCGACCGCTTCGCTCCCGCGACACCTTGCTGATGGCCGAGGCGCTGCGCGCGCTGGGCGTCGGCATCGAGGAGGGCCTCGGCCCGGAAGGCTCCGGCGAGGTCTGGCGGGTCATCCCGGCCGGCCTGCACGGCCCCACCACGGTCGACGTCGGCAATGCCGGCACGGTCATGCGCTTCCTGCCGCCGGTCGCGGCCCTGGCCGACGGTCCGATCCATTTCGACGGCGACCCCCGTTCGTACGAGCGCCCGCTGAACGGCGTGATCGACGCGCTGCGGGTGCTGGGCGCCCGGATCGACGACGACGGGCGCGGCTCGCTGCCGATGACCGTGCACGGCGGCGGGGCGCTGGACGGCGGAACGGTGACGATCGACGCTTCCTCGTCCTCCCAGTTCGTCTCGGCGCTGCTGCTGTCGGCGCCGCGCTACAACCAGGGGGTGGAGGTGCGTCACACCGGCGCCAGGCTCCCCTCCATGCCGCACATCCGGATGACCGTCGACATGCTGCGCGCCGTCGGCGCCCAGGTCGACGAGCCGGAGACGGGCGGCGAGCCGAACGTCTGGCGGGTCTCCCCCTCCGCCCTGCTCGGCCGCGATCTGACCGTGGAGCCCGACCTCTCCAACGCCCAGCCGTTCCTCGCCGCCGCGCTGGTCACCGGCGGGCGGGTCACCATCCCCGACTGGCCCGAGCGCACCACCCAGCCCGGCGACGCCCTGCGGGAGATCTTCACCGCGATGGGCGGCAGCTGCGAGCTGACCGAGCGCGGCCTCACATTCACCGGTTCGGGCCGTGTCCACGGCATCGACGTCGACCTCGGCGAGGTCGGTGAGCTCACCCCGGGTATCGCGGCGGTCGCGGCCCTCGCCGACGGCCCGTCCACCCTGACCGGTGTCGCCCATCTGCGGCTGCACGAGACGGACCGGCTCGCCGCGCTCACCAAGGAGATCAACGAGCTCGGAGGCGATGTCACCGAGACCGCCGACGGTCTCCGCATCCGGCCCAGGCCGCTGCACGGCGGTACCTTCCATACGTACGACGACCACCGGATGGCAACCGCGGGGTCGATCATCGGCCTTGCCGTCCCCGGAGTGGAGATCGAGAACGTGGCGACTACCGCCAAGACCCTGCCGGACTTCCCGCAGATGTGGACCGGAATGCTCGGGGCCTGAGACATGCGCCGCTATGGCAAGAACCCCGACGAGGACGACATCCGGTTCCGCCCCAACCCGAAGGGCAACCGGCCTCGTACGCATACCCGCCCGAAGCACGAGGACGCCGAGGAGGGCATGGTCCTCACCGTCGACCGCGGCCGCCTCACCTGTCTCGTCGACGGCCGTACGGTCATGGCGATGAAGGCCCGTGAGCTGGGCCGGAAGGCCGCCGTGGTGGGGGACACCGTCTCCATCGTCGGCGATCTGTCCGGCGCCAAGGACACCCTCGCCCGTATCGTCCGCATCGGTGAGCGCCGCTCGGTACTGCGCCGGACCGCTGACGACGACGATCCGTACGAGCGGGTGGTCGTCGCCAACGCCGACCAGCTGGCGATCGTCACCGCGCTGGCCGATCCGGAACCCCGCCCGCGGATGATCGACCGCTGTCTGGTCGCCGCGTACGACGGCGGACTGAGCCCGCTCCTGGTTCTCACCAAGTCCGACCTGGCCTCCCCGGACAAGCTGCTGGAGGCATACACCCCGCTGGGCGTCCCGTTCATCGTCACCAGCCGCGAGGAGCTGGAGAACGGCGACGCGGCAGACCGGGTCCGTGACCAGCTGCGCGACCGGGTCACCGCCTTCGTCGGGCACTCCGGTGTCGGAAAGACGACGCTGGTCAACGCGCTCGTACCGAAGGACCGACGGCGTACCACCGGGGTGGTCAACGCGGTCACCGGCCGTGGCCGGCACACCACCACATCGGCGCTGGCGCTCCCCCTGCCCGACTACCGCGGCTGGGTGATCGACACCCCCGGCGTGCGCTCCTTCGGGCTCAACCACATCGACCCGTCCCGGGTGATCCACGCGTTCTTGGACCTGAAGCCCGGCGCCGAGGACTGCCCGCGCGGCTGCACCCATGACAGTCATGAACCGGAGTGCGCTCTGGACGCCTGGGTCGCGGACGGCCACGCCGATCCGGCGCGGCTGGATTCGCTGCGGCGGCTGCTCTCCACCCGGGAACGACGCGAAGGCGACTGACCCGGGCACGTTTGCGATCTGCTGCCGCAGGTAAGTGCATAATCACACCCAGCGTGGCAAAGGCGGTCACCGAAGCGGGAGGTCACTGATGGCGTGGCTGCTGGTCGTGGTCGCAGGACTTCTGGAGACCGGCTTCGCCGTCTGCCTGAAGCTCTCGCACGGCTTCACCCGGCTCTGGCCGACCATCGCGTTCTGCGTCTTCGCCCTCGGCAGCTTCGGTCTGCTGACGCTGGCGCTGAAGAAACTCGACGTGGGGCCCGCCTACGCTGTGTGGACGGGCATCGGCGCGACGGGCACCGCGATCTACGGCATGGTCTTCCTCGGCGACGTGGTCTCCACCCTCAAGCTGGTCTCGATCTCCCTGGTGATCGTCGGAGTGATCGGGCTCCAGCTCTCGGGCTCGTCCCACTGACCACGCGTCGCGCTCACACCGTGACGACCGTGCCCGTGAAGTGGCACGCGGCTGTGTGACCGGCGCCCGCACCGACCGGCGCTCACCGGGCAGGCCGCCGCTCCAGCGCCTCGCGCACCAGCGGCACCGACTCCCCCTCCGTCCCCGAGGGCGCCGGCACCAGCGCGTAGCTCAGTGCGAGCCGCAGCGCGATCTCGCAGGTCACGGCCAGTGCCTCCGGGTCGTGCGGTGGCCCTCCCTCGCCGAGGGCGGCCACCGCGCGTTCCCTGACCTGGCCGAGCAACTCGGCGGGCGTCGGCGTCCCGGCGTCGGCACGCCGCTGGGCGGGCACGAGCGAGGCGGTCGGCGCCGCGGGACGTACGGGACGGGGTAATCGCTCACCCCAGCAGCCCGTGAGCAACCCCCTGACCAGACCGTTCGCACGAACGGCCCGGACGGTCCAGGCAGCGGTGGCGACCAGTCCGTCCCCCGTACCGCCGGCTGATCCCAGTGCCCGCTCGACACCGGCCAGATAGCCGTCGGCGGCGCTTCGGACCAGGGCACGGGCCAGGCCGTCCTTGCTTCCGAACTCGTTGTAGAGGGTCTGTCGGGACACCCCGGCGGCGGACGCGACATCGACCATGCGCACCGCCGACCAGGGCAGGGTCGCCAGCGCCGAGAGGGCGGCGTCCAGCAATGCTTCTCGCGCCGTGGGCATCGTCGCCTCCCGCGCCAAGGGCTCTGCGTCCCAGAGTTGACGCGCTCTTGGGGACTGTCAATGGCCCGCGCGGCTCCGGTGTCCTGTAGCCCTGTTCACCTTGCGGTCGATACTGTGACGACATGCCCGACTACCACGATGATCTGCGCCTCGCCCATGTGCTGGCGGACGCCGCCGACGCGGCGACGATGGACCGGTTCAAGGCTCTGGACCTCAAGGTCGAGACCAAGCCGGACATGACGCCGGTGAGCGAGGCCGACAAGGCCGCCGAGGAGCTGATCCGCGGCCACCTCCATCGGGCGCGCCCGCGCGATGCGATTCTGGGCGAGGAGTTCGGAATCGAGGGAACCGGCCCGCGCCGCTGGGTCGTCGACCCGATCGACGGCACCAAGAACTACGTACGCGGAGTGCCGGTCTGGGCGACGCTGATCTCGCTGATGGAAGCGGGTGAAGAGGGCTTCCAGCCGGTGGTCGGTGTGGTCTCGGCCCCCGCGCTGAACCGGCGCTGGTGGGCGGCGAAGGGTGCGGGCGCGTTCTCGGGCCGCAGCCTGACCTCCGCGACCCGGCTGCAGGTGTCGAAGGTGGAGCGGATCGCGGACTCCTCGTTCGCGTACGCGTCGCTCAGCGGCTGGGAGGAACAGGGCCGGCTCGACGGTTTCATGGATCTGACCAGGGCCTGCTGGCGCACTCGCGGGTACGGGGACTTCTGGCCGTACATGATGGTCGCCGAGGGATCGGTCGACATCTGCGCGGAGCCGGAGCTCTCGCTCTGGGACATGGCCGCGAACGCGATCATCGTCCAGGAAGCGGGCGGGAAGTTCACCAGCCTGGACGGGGTGTCCGGCCCCGGCGGCGGCAATGCGGCGGCCTCGAACGGACTGCTCCACCACGAACTGCTGGGTTATCTGAACCAGCGCTACTGATCGGGATCACGCTCCCGAGGGGCGTCCCGCACCACCGCACGCCCCTCGGACGATCACGCCCCCCTTGTTCCGGTCCCACATCAATGCAACCCTGAGAGTCCCCCGCTTGTGAACTCGTGAATCGACTCACACAGTCGCTTCACGAAGGAGGTGGCTCCCTTCATGCTCGTCCGTGACGCCATGAGCACACTGGTCCTCACCATCGGCCCCGCCCATACGCTCCGCCAGGCCGCCCGGCTGATGTCGGTCCGACACGTCGGAGCCGCCGTCGTCCTCGACCGGGACACCAGCGGGCTCGGCATACTCACCGAGCGCGACATACTCAACGCGGTCGGCGCCGGTCAGAATCCCGATGTCGAGACCGCCGCCACGCACACCACCACCGATGTGGTCTTCGCCGCGCCCTCCTGGACTCTGGAAGAGGCCGCGGAGGCCATGACGCACGGCGGGTTCCGCCATCTGATCGTGCTGGACGACCACGGGCCCGTCGGCATCGTCTCGGTCCGCGACATCCTGCGTTGCTGGGCGCCCACCAGGCGCCGCCACCACGCGGAACTCGTCGGCTGAGCCCCACGAACGACCGGTGGGCCGGCCCCTCCGAAAAGGAGACCGTCCCACCGTCGACGACAGGCGCCCGTACCGGGAGGGCCCCTCCCGGCAAGCTTGGCCCGGCCGCGCCGCCCAGCACGCACGCTCGCGGCGTGTCGGCCAAAAGCCCTGGTGGCTCCTTCCCCAAGCTCTCAACGTCGTTCGAGCAGGGAAGACCCCGTCCAAGGACTTCCGGCCGCCCGGCGATCGCGCGCGCTGGACGACGCCTATTCCGGGCAAACACCGCCGGTCACAGCACTAGCCGCGGAGGGCCTGGACCGCGGCCTCCAGACGCTTGCCGAAGTCGCCGTCCGCCTGGCGGAAGTTGTTGATCGCGCGCTCGGCGATGTCGTCGCGCGACACCTTGGCGATGAACCCGGCGAGGTTCTCGATCAGCCGGGCCTTCTCGTCCTCGGAGAAGAGCCGGTAGAGGTCTCCGGCCTGCACGAAGTCGTTGTCCTCGGCGTGGCTCGGGGCCACGTGCGTACCGATCTCACCCGTGACCGAGGTGGGTTCCCACAGCGGCCGGTCCGTCTGGACCGGGCCGCCGAAGCTGTTCGGCTCGTAGTTCTTCGCACCCTTGTGGCGGCCGTCGTACAGGTAGCCGTCACGGCTGTTGGTGCGCGCCTCGGTGGCGTGCGGGCGGTTCACCGGCAGGTGGTCGGCGTTGATGCCGACGCGATAGCGGTGGGCATCGCCGTACGCGAAGAGACGGCCCTGGAGCATCTTGTCGGGGGACGGACCGATGCCCGGCACGAAGTGCGCGGGGCTGAAGATCGACTGCTCGGTCTCCGCGAAGACGTTCTCCGGGTTGCGGTTGAGCTCCAGCTTCCCGATCTCGATCGGCGGGTAGTCCGCGTGCGGCCACACCTTGGTGAGGTCGAACGGGTTGAAGCGGTACGTGGCCGCCTCGGCCGCCGGCATGATCTGGACCTGCACCGTCCAGGACGGGAAGTCGCCGCGCTCTATCGCCTCGCGCAGATCGCGCTGGTGGCTGTCCGGGTCCTCACCGGCGAGCTTGTTGGCCTCGGCCTGGGTGAGGTTCTTGATGCCCTGGTCGGTCTTGAAGTGGTACTTGACCCAGAAGACCTCGCCGGCCTCGTTGTTCCACTGGTACGTGTGCGAGCCGTACCCGTTCATGTGGCGCAGCGTCGCCGGGATGCCACGGTCGCCGAAGAGCCAGGTCACCTGGTGGGTGGACTCGGGCGACAGACCCCAGAAGTCCCAGACGTTGTCAGCCTCCTGCGAGCCGGTGTACGGGTCGCGCTTCTGGGTGTGGATGAAGTCCGGGAACTTGATGGCGTCCTTGATGAAGAACACCGGGGTGTTGTTGCCGACGAGGTCGTAGTTGCCCTCTTCGGTGTAGAACTTCAGCGCGAAGCCGCGGGGGTCACGCACCGCGTCGGCCGAGCCGAGGCTGCCCGCGACGGTCGAGAAGCGCAGGAACGTCTCGGTCTGCTTGCCGACCTCGGAGAGGAACTTCGCCCGCGTCCA
Organism: Streptomyces sp. NPDC002958; assembly: GCF_055563255.1. Lineage (NCBI taxonomy): Bacteria > Bacillati > Actinomycetota > Actinomycetes > Kitasatosporales > Streptomycetaceae > Streptomyces > Streptomyces sp. NPDC002958. Next base: position 589,298 of record NZ_JBVHDS010000002.1, read on the forward strand.
CTGCGAGACGTCGCGGGTCAGCGTGAACGTGCCGTACGCGCCGGCGCCGCGGGCGTGGACGATGCGCTCCGGAATGCGCTCACGGTTGAAGTGCGCGAGCTTTTCCAGCAGCGACTGGTCCTGCACCAGGACCGGACCACCGACGCCCGCGGTCTGGCTGTTCTGGTTGTCGGCGACCGGCGCGCCGGCCTCCGTGGTGAGCGGTCCCTGCGTCACGTGCGCCTCCTGCGTCGTTCCTGCACATTCGTCATGTCCTGCACAGCCAGTCACTTGGCGTATGCCGGTCCCGATCCTACAATGGACATAGTCTAAGTCAAGTGGACATCCAAACTCACATCTGTTCGGGACCTGGTCCCCCCACTGTTAGGCTTGTGCTTATGAGTGACCTGTTGGAACGACTTCGCGGACGCGGCTGGCGCATGACTGCGCAGCGGCGCGTCGTGGCCGAGGTCCTCGACGGGGACCATGTGCACCTGACGGCTGACGAGGTCCACGCACGGGCCGTCGCCAAGCTGCCCGAGATCTCCCGCGCCACCGTCTACAACACCCTGGGCGAGATGGTGACGCTCGGTGAGGTCATCGAGGTCTCCACGGATCGCCGGGCCAAGAGGTACGACCCGAACGCGCACCGCCCCCACCACCACCTCGTCTGCGCGAACTGCGGCACCATCCGCGACGTGCACCCGGCGGGCGACCCGCTGGCCGATCTACCGAGCGACGAGCGGTTCGGTTTCACGGTCTCCAATGTCGAGGTGACCTACCGCGGCATCTGCCCGAACTGCGCCGCGACGACCTGAGTTCTGCCACGGAGGGCCCCGGCGCGAGCATCACGCGCACCGGGGCCTTCCGCGTGAACGCCTCCCGGGGATGGCACGCATCCCCGCCCCCACCCCGCGCGCACCCCCTTCCCGAATCTGACGGGTAGTCATATCGTCGGCGGCGATCACGTCCGCCCCGCGGCGGATCCGCACCTCGATACGCGCGAGGAGAGACCCGTGGGAGATCCGCACCCGACCCCAGCCCCAGCCCCAGCCCCAGCCCCAGTCACCTTTGCGAAACTCCGCGCCGACGCGCTCACCCGCTCGTTCGGGCGCGGCGCCAAGGCCTTGCCCGTCCTCGGCCCGGTCGATCTCTCTCTCGCACCGGGCGAGTTCGCCTGCATCGTCGGCCCGTCCGGCTGCGGCAAGTCCACGCTGCTCAGGATCGCCGCCGGGCTGCTCCGCCCCAGCTCCGGCGAGCTGTCCATCCGTACGGCCTCGCCCCGCCCGGCGGCGATGATCTTCCAGGACTACGGGATCTACGACTGGAAGACCGTCCTCGCCAACGTCCGGTTCGGCCTCGACGTACAGCGCGTACCGCGCAAGGAGGCCGACGCCAGGGCGCGCGACTGGCTGGCCCGGATGGGGCTCTCCGACTTCGCGGGCGCGTATCCGGCCGCCCTCTCCGGCGGGATGCGGCAACGGGTCGCGATCGCCCGTGCCCTCGCCGTCGAACCCGAGATGCTGCTGATGGACGAGCCGTTCGCGGCGCTCGACGCCCAGCTGCGCACGATCCTCCAGGACGAACTGCTCGACCTCACCCAGACCACGCGTACCACCACCCTCTTCATCACCCACAGCCTCGAAGAGGCGATCGTGCTCGGGGACAGGGTGCTGGTGATGTCCGCCAGACCGGGGCGGATCATCGCCGAGCGCCGCCCGCCGTTCAGCCGGCCGCGCACCGGCGAGGTCCGGTCGGCACCCGAATTCACCGCGCTGAAGAGCGAGTTGTGGGAGCTGCTGCGCGGCGAGGTGCGGAGGGAGGCGGTCCCGGCATGAGCACCACTGTGAATGCCACGAAGCCCGACGACGGTGTCCTGATCCGCAGGCCGGGCCCGCAGGAGCTGCATCCGGTACGCACCCACCGCAGGCGTCGCGCCCTGGAACTCGCGCTCGCCGTCGCCGTACCGCTGCTCCTCGTGCTGCTCTGGCAGCTGGCCGCCGACCGGTCCTGGATCGACGACCGGGTCTACCCCGCCCCCTCCACCATCCTGGCGGACGGCTGGGACCGGGCGGGCGCCGGTGAGCTGTGGCCGGATGTGTGGGCCACACTCAAACGGGTCCTCGGCGGCTATGCGATCGGTACCGTCGCGGGATACGCGCTCGGGCTGCTGATGGGCTCGCTCTCGCTCGTACGGGCGGCGCTGGAGCCGTTGCTCGATGCCTTGTACGTCGTACCGAAGCTGGCCCTGCTGCCGGTCTTCCTCAATATGTTCGGCCTCGGCGAAGGTCCGCAGATCGCCCTGGTCGCCGCGACCGTCTTCTTCTTCGTCTGGATCTCCACCATGGCGGCCGTGCTCGCCGTCCCCGTCGGCCACCGGGACGCCGGTCAGGTCTTCGGCGCCTCGCCCTGGCAGATGTTCCGGCATGTGCTGCTGCCCGCGTCGCTGCCCGCGGTCCTGGTCGGGGCGCGCATCGCGGCGGGGGTGGCCGTGCTGGTCATCGTCGCCTCCGAGCAAATCGCGGCGGCCGACGGCCTCGGCCATCTGATCTTCGACTCCCGGGCACTGTTCCAGAACGATGTGATGTTCGTCGGCATCGTGTGTGTGGCGGTCCTCGGTGTCGTCTTCTCCGAAGTGGTGCGGATCGCCGGGCGGTTGCTCACGCCGTGGGCCCCGCGCGACCGCGGCCGCAGCCAGTCGTGAACGGCTCCCCGCCGGAACCGTGCCCGGTGTCCCGCCGGGCTCTCCATCGGCTCCCCCACGTTCTTCGTACGGAGGCACTGTGCGTACTCGTACCCCCTTCACCTGCACCGTCCTGCTCGTCACGGCATCCTTGCTCGGCGCGGCGGGCTGCGCCGGGAACGACTCCGCCGACGACAGCGGCGCCCCGGCCGCGCCGCGCACCGTCAAGCCCGTCGCGGGCTGTGGCGCCGACAGCTGGACCGACCCGGCCGACCTCGCCCCCGACCGGAAACCGGCCCGCTGCGACAAGGGCGCCCCGGCCGCCCAGCCCCTGGCGAAGCAGCGGAAGGTCGTCGTCGCCACCGGCACCCTGAGTGCGGAGTACGTTGCTCCGCTCCAGCTGGCGGTGACGAAGGGCGAGTTCGCGAAGGAGGGGCTGGACGTCGAGCTGAAGGTGCTGCCCACCCCTGACGCCCTGCCACTGCTCGCCAAGGGCGATGTGGACGCCCAGTGGGCGGCTCCCGAGGCGGCCGTGATGAACGGCATCAACGGCGGCTTCGACATCAAGTGGGTGGCGGGCAACTTCTCCCCCGACCCCACGTCCAAGAGCGGCCTATGGGTACGGCTCAAGGACGGCGAGAACGCCGATCACGTCGATATGGCGGGCCGGAAGATGGGCACGATGATCGGCAAGGGCTCGGTCATCGCGTACCCGATGGACACCTCCCTGAAGAAGCACGGCGGCGGCCTCGACAGGATCAGCTTCCAGCAGCTCGGTTCGGCGGACGTGCTGACCGCGCTGCAGAACGGCGGCGTGGACTCTGCCTGGCTGCTCGACCCGGTCTGGCGCAAGGTGGACGGCAACAAGAAGTACGCGTTCCTGGGCGGCCAGCCGGTCGGTGAACCCCTCGGCGGCCTGCTCTTCGGCCCGACGCTGCTCAACAAGGACCCGGACGCGGGCGTCGCCTTCCTCCGCGCCTACATCCGGACGGTGAACACCTATTTCGCCGACGACTACAAGTCCGATCCCGCGTTCGTCGCCGAACTGGCGAAGCTGATGAAGACCGACGAGGCCACGCTGCGGTCGACCCCCTCGATGCGGATGGACTGGGAGATACGGAAGGGCACGACGGACCGGCTGCAGAAGGCGTACGCCGATTCGGGCGTCTCGAAGGGTGCCCCGGTACCGGAGACGAAGGCGGTCGACCGGGCGATGTACTCGGAGGCCGTGGGCCGCAAGCTCTGACAGCTCCGACTCCCGCGCATGGCTATACGCGGAAGGCCGGATCCTCTGGAGGATCCGGCCTTCCGCGTTCAGTAGCGGGGACAGGATTTGAACCTGCGACCTCTGGGTTATGAGCCCAGCGAGCTACCGAGCTGCTCCACCCCGCGTCGTTGTGTCCCCAACAGTACGTCACTGCTCCGGACCAGCGCAAATCCATTGCGGCGCCTTACGCGGAGGCGCCGGGGAGGCACCAGGGAGCCGCCTCCCCGATGCCCCGCCCTTCGCCCTACGCGGTCAGTTCCTGATGCAGCGCCTCCCGCAACCGGGCAGCCCGCTCGGCGACCTCCGCCGGGCCCAGCTCGACTGCCCGCGCACACCAGCGCTGCCCCTCGGTCAGCTCGCCGCGGCGGGCGGCCAGCAGGGCAAGACGCAGAGCGGCCCGCCCGTGCCCGTCGTTCGCGGCACGGCTCCACCACAACGCGGCCTCACGCTCGCTGCCCTCGCGGGCGAGCAGCAGCCCGAGGTTGAAGGCACCGTTGCGGCTGCCCGCCTCGGCGGCCTCGCGGTACCAGCGGGCGGCGCTGTCCACGTCGCCACGGGCCGCCGCGAGCATCCCGACCCGTACTTGGGCGCGGCGGTGCCCCTGCTCGGCGGCCCGCTCGTACCACTCCTCGCACTCGGTCTTCTCCGGCATCGGCTCGCCGAGCACGGGAGGTCCGGGCGGCGGCTGCCGCGAGTCCAGCACCCCGGCCAGCCGGAAGGCGGCCTCGGCACTGCCGCCGCCCGCCGCGCAGCGCAGATGGCGTTCGGCCTCCTGCTCCTCGCCGTGGTGCAGCAGGGCCATGCCGACCTGGAGGGCGGCCTCGGTGTGGCCGGCCGCCGCGGCACGCTCGTACCAGACCAGTGCCGTACGGTCCTCGTCGCGGCCGGCGTGCAGAATGCCGAGGTTGAAGGCCGCGTCGACGCTGCCCGCCTCGGCGGCCTTGGAGAACCAGGGCTCGGCGCCGGTCGCGTCGCCTGCCTGGAGCAGGAGTACGGCCAGTGCGTTGGCAGCCTCGCGGTGGCCCGCGTACGCGGCGCGGCGGTACCACTGCTCGGCCTGCGGCGTACGGTCCTGGGCCGCGCAGAGCAGCCCCAGGTTATAGGCGCCATTGACGTCGCCCGCGTCCATGGCGGCGCGGTACCAACGCTCGGCCGTCTGCTGCTCGCCACGGGCGGCGTGCAGGGCGCCCAGGGCGTTGGCGGCGTTCCCGTCGCCGTCCTGGGCGGCACGCAGCCACCACACGGCGGCGCTCTCCTCGTCGCCCGCGTCACGCAGCAGGAATCCGAGCGCACAGGCGGCTCGTGCCTCGCCGGCCTTGGCGGAGATGAGGTACCAGCGGCCGGCCTCCTTTGGCTCGCCGCGCTGTTCGAGGATGGCGCCGAGATGCAGGGCGGCGCGCCGGTGGCCGCGCGCGGCGGCCTGCCGGTACCACTGCTCGGCCTCGCCCACGCGCCCGGTCGCCGGACCCGCCACGGGGCCGTCGTGCCTGCGCACCGCGGGGCGGCCGACGGCGCCCGGACGATCGGCGGCGCCCACGCCGGGGCCGGTTCCGGGGCCCAGCCCCGGGCGGCCGAAGGCGTCGTGCGGGTCGCCGGTGGCATTGCGGTCCAGCATGCGCGCGAGACGGTACGCGGCCTCCCGGTGCCCCTGTTCGGCGGCGGCGCGCAGCCAGCGTTCGGCGCCGACGTCGCTGCGGTGTTCCAGCAGGTCGGCGAGGGCGTACGCGCCCAGCGCATGGCCCTGCTCAGCGGACTGCCGCAGCCAGTACTCGGCGCCGGGTTCGTCGCCGCGCTCCCGGTAGTGGCGGCCGAGGGCGTGCGCGGCGGCGGCGGAACCGGCGACGGCTGCGATACGCCACCAGCCGGCCGCGTCGTCGGTGTACCCACGCTGATGGAGCAGGACGCCCAGGTTGTTGGCCGCGGCCCGGTCGCCGTCGGCGGTGGCCCCCCGCAGATAGGGCTCGGCGCCGTCCAGATCACCGCGGCGCAGCAGCAGGGCACCGAGGACGCTCATCGATGTGGTGTCCCCGGCGTCCGCGGCGCGACGGTGGCGCACCTCACTCTCGGCGCTCTCCGGAGTCTCCGGAGTCTCCGGAGTGTCCGGGCTCTCCGGGTTCTCCGCGTTCTCCGGGTTCTCCGGCCTCTCTGGGCTCTCTGGGCTCTCTGGGCTCTCCCGAGTCTCGGGGCCCTCCGCGGCCTCAAAGGCCCCGGTGCTCCCGGTGGCCCGGGCACTCCCGGTGGTCCCGGCACTCTCCGTGCCCTCTGCACTCTCGACGGTCGCGGCACACCCCACAATCTCGGCGGTCTCGGTCGCCCCAATGATCTCAGTGGTCTCAGTGGTCTCGCTGTTCTCCGCGGCCGCAGCACCAAAAGCCGCATTCATCGCACTATCCGCCCGATGAACGCGGCGCTGCACAAACCGCCCTGTCTCCAACAGAGTTGCCCTGTCCCCCATAAATACCATCGTCGCACCACCCGCAACCCGCGTACACCTGGTATATCGCGGCCAGTGAGGTCACTTCAGCGTTTTGTCGACATGCCCACAGAGAGATAAGTCAAACACGTCTGGACCCAACTCGTGCCCCGCGAACCGCACTTCACGCCCACCACGGAAAAGTCGCCGCGACACGACGAGGGCCCGGATCCTCGAAAGGATCCGGGCCCTCGTCTTTCAGTAGCGGGGACAGGATTTGAACCTGCGACCTCTGGGTTATGAGCCCAGCGAGCTACCGAGCTGCTCCACCCCGCGTCGTTGTGTTGAAACCGTACCACGACGCGGGGCGAGCCTTTACCGAGTTACTTAGCCACTGCCGCCCGCATCGGACGCCTTGTCCGCATTGCCCGGACTGCCCGGACTGCCCGGACTATTCGCACTGCCGGACTTGGGCTGGGCGGCCTCCGCACGCTGCAGCGCGTCCTGCAGATCCTCCTGGGCCTTGCCGTAGGCGCTCCAGTCCTGCTTCTTCAGGGCTGCCTCGCCTTCCGCATAGGCCTTCTGCGCGTCCGCGATCGCCTTCTTCAGCGCCGCGTCACCGGTGGCCGGTGGCTGCGTGGTGTCGGCCGGTGGTCGGGTGGTGTCGTCAGGCGGCTGGGTGGTGTCGGAGTCCGTCACCCCGAAGACCGCGTCGAGCGCCTCCCCGAGGCTGTTCTCGAAGACGGTCTTCGACCCGTACGAGGCAGCGACCTTGCGCATCAGCGGATAGTTCTGCGTGCCACCGCGCGTGTACACCGGCTCGATGTAGAGGAAGCCTCCTTCGAGCGGCACTGTCAGCAGATTGCCGTACTCGATGTCGGAGTCGGTTCCCTTGAGGTTCCTCACGAACTCGGCGACATCGTCGTTGCCGTTGAGCTCACTCTGTACCTGGCCGGGGCCCTTCACCGTGGTGGTGACTCTCAACAGTCTTATCGTGCCGTAGTCCTTGCTGGCCGCATCCGCGTCCACTGCCATGAACGCCCCGAGGTCGGGCCGTCCCTTCGGGGTGAACGTCGTCGTCAGCGAGAACTTCTGGGCCGTCTGGTCCGGCATCTTGATGCTCAGGTAGTACGGCGGGACGGCACCGGACTCCTTGTTGGTCGGGTCGTCCGGGACCTGCCACGCGTCACTGCCGCTGTAGAACTGGGCGGGGTTCGTGACGTGGTAGCGGGTGAGCAGCTCGCGCTGCACCTTGAACAGGTCCTGCGGGTACCGCAGATGCTCCATGAGCTCCTGCGGGATCTCCGACTTGGGCTCCACCGTCCCCGGGTACGCCTTGCTCCAAGTCTTGAGGACCGGGTCCTCGGTGTCCCACTCGTAGAGCTTGACCTTGCCGTCGTACGCGTCGACGGTGGCCTTCACCGAGTTGCGGATGTAGTTGACCTGGTTCTCCTGGGCGACGACCGCACGCTGGTCGGTGGTCAGCGAGTCGGCCGTGGTGTCACCGAGCGTGGTACGGGAGGCGTACGGGTAGCTGTTGGTGGTGGTGTACGCGTCGACGACCCACTGGATGCGGCCGTCCACCACGGCCGGGTAGGCGTCGCCGTCGATGGTCAGCCACGGGGCGACCGCCTCGACGCGCTCCTTGGGCGTGCGGTTGTAGAGAACCCGCGAGCCCTCGCCGATGGCCCCCGAGTAGAGGATCTGCGGCTCGCCGAACTCCACGGCGTACGCGGCGCGGTTCAAGGCGTTGGAGAGACTGACTCCGCTGTCGCCCTGGTAGCTGGTGGTCTTCTCGCCGTCCTCCTCGTAGTCGAGCTCCTTCTGGGGCCCGCCGACGATGGAATACTGCTCGGTCTTCTCGCCGTAGTAGATCTTCTGCTCGTACTCGCCGAGCTCACCCGTGGTCGGGAGACCGGACTCGGTGAAGTCCGGAGAACCCTTCGGGTTCGTGCCGGTCGTCGTGCCCTTGGCCGCGATGGCGCCGTAGCCGTGGGTGTAGGTGAAGTGGTCGTTGATCCAGTTGCGCTTGGGGATGCCGTCGAGGTTGAGCTCGCGCAGACCGATGACCGTGTCCTGGTCCTTGCCGGCGGCGTCCTTGTAGCGGTCCACGTCAAGCGTCTTGGGGAACTGGTAGTAGTTCCTCTTCTGCTGGAGCTGCTGGAAGGCCGGGGAGACGACGTTGGGGTCCATCACCCGGTAACTGGCGGCATCGTCCGCGCTGGCGCGCAGCTTGGCGTCGTTGGTCGTCGTGCTCTTGCCCGAGTAGTCGTCGACCTGCGCGTCATCGATGTCGTACGCGTCACGCGTCGCTTCGATGTTCTTCTGGATGAACGGCGCTTCCTTGGCCTGCTCGTTCGGCTGGACCTGGAACTTCTGCACGATCGCCGGGTACAGCCCGCCGATCAGGATCGCCGAGAGCACCATCAGACCGAGGCCGATCATCGGGAGCTGCCAGGTGCGGCGCCAGAGCGTCGCGAAGAAGAGCACGGCGCAGATCGCGGCGATGAAGAACAGAATGGTCTTCGCCGGAAGGTAGGCGTTGGCGTCGACGTACCTGAGGCCCGTCCAGTTGTCCGTGGCCTTGAAGTCGCTGGACTTCACGGCCAGGCCGTAACGGTCGAGCCAGTACGCCACGGCCTTCAGCGAGACAAAGACGCCGAGCAGCACCGACAGATGGCCGGTGGCCGCGCCGGTGGCCCGGGCGCCGGGGCTGGTGATGCGGAGCCCGCCGTACAGATAGTGGGTCAGCGCGGCGGCGATCAGCGAGAGCACCGTGGCCGCGAATCCGAAGCCCAGCAGGAAGCGGTACCAGGGCAGGTCGAAGGAGTAGAAGGACACATCCAGATTGAACTGGGGGTCCTTCTGGTTGAACGCCACGCCGTTCACATACGTCAGCCAGGTGCGCCACTGACCGGAGGCGGATGCTCCGGCGATCAGTCCGACGAGCGCGGTGATCGCGAGCAGCACCCACTTCTTGTACGGGGCGAGGCTCATCCGGTAGCGGTCCAGGCTCTGCTGTTCCAGCGACATCGCACTCAGCGGCGGTCGGAGCCGGTGCGCGAGCCAGATGTTCAGACCGACGGCGATCGCCATCAGCAGTCCGAAGACGAGGAACAGCCCGATCTTGGTCCACAGAGTGGTGGTGAAGACGGATGAATACTCGACCGACCGGTACCAGAGCCAGTCCGTCCAGAACCCGGCGAACATGACGAACGCCATGGCGAGAACCGCCAGGACGCCCAGTGTCATGAGCAGGGTACGGGCGCGCCGGGACGGGCGACCGACTCTGATCCGTGGCCCGGTCGGGCCTCCGCCGCGGTCCGGCATCTGGAAAGCCAACGTACGCACCTCGAAGTTCGCGGGTCGTGTGAAGCGGGCCCAGCGATCGTAGAGCCCACCTATGCAACTTACTGAGCCTTTACCTAGTTCCCGTTCCCGGCACGGAAGGAGGCAGGATATTGGCCATGCCCAACGTTTCCCCCTCAGGCCCCCCGATGGCCGCGAGCCCCCTCACCGTCGCCGTGCTCGAAATCGACCAGTACATCTCCGGCCTCGGCTGGGACCAGCCGGCCCGGCTCTTCGCTCTCGTCGACACCGCCCGGCTGCGGGCCCAGGAGCCCGGCCTCGCTGCCCAGCTCGGTCTCGACAGCTCCGACTCTCCGATCGCCTCACTCACCCCCATCGAGCAGGAGGAGCTCCCGCCGGGAACCGCCCTGGACGAGTTCCTCGCCACGATCGCCTGGCCCGACACGGTGATCGGATGCGCGATGACGGTGGAGCGACTGATGCTGCCGCCGTCCGCCGAGGCCTCCGTGCCGAAGGGACTCAGCGATGCCCAGCTGACCAAGTGGGTCGCCAAGCACCCGGAGCGCCAGGAGGTCCGCATGACCGTGGCCGTCCTTCGGGACGGTACGCGCGAGTCGGCCGTACGGCTCCGCGAGAAGGACTCCCCGAGCGAGGTGCGGACCGGCGCCGGCCTGGTGCCCGGGCTGGCCGACGCGCTGGCCGCAACCTTCGAGGCCTGACCCACCCCGCCGCGCCCCGTCACATCCCCGTCTAGGGGACGCGGTCAGCCTGCCGAGCAGCTCGGCAGGTCGGCCGTGTCCCCCGCCCGGATCTTCTCCAGTGACTTCTTCGCGTCGTCGATCGTCTTCACCCTCACCAGCGTGAGTCCGCTCGGGGTGTCGGAGGCGGCGGCCTTGCAGTTGTCGTTCGGCGTCAGGAAGTACTCTGCCCCGGCGTCGCGCGCGCCGACCAGCTTCATGTTGATGCCGCCGATCGGGCCGACCTTGCCCTCGTCGTCGATCGTGCCGGTGCCCGCGATGAACTCGCCGCCCGTGAGGTCGGTGGGCGTCAGCTTGTCGATGATGCCCAGGGAGAACATCAGACCGGCGCTCGGGCCGCCGACATCGGCGAGCTTGATGTCGATGTCGAACGGGAACGTGTGGTCCGTCCCGGCCTGGATGCCGACGATCGCGCGGTTCTCCTTGGGTGCCTTCTTCGTGGTGATGACGACCTTCCGGCTGCCTTCGGGCTCCTTGCCGGCCTTCTCGGCCGCCTGCGCCGTCTTCGCCGGGATGATCGTGAACGTGACGTCCTCGCCGGGCTTGTGGCGGGTGACGAGCTTCGCGACGTCCTCGGGCTGCTCGACCGCCGTACCGTCGACCTGCTTGATCACATCACCGGCGTGCAGCCTGCCCTGGGCGGGGCTGTCCTTGATGACCGTGGAGACCACTACGCGCGACGAGACCGGGATGCCCAGCTCGGTCAGGGCGGCGACCTTGGCGCTCTCCTGGGACTGGCTGAACTCCTCGGCGTTCTCCTGCGTCGACTGCTGCTCGGTCTTGCCGTCGGGGTAAAGGGTGTCGTGCGGTACGACCACGCTGTCGTGGGCCAGCCAGCCGTAGACGGCCTCGACGAGGTTCATGTTGTAGTCGGCACCGGTGACCCTGACCGTCGTCATATTGAGGTTTCCGGACGTCGGGTACGTCTTGTGCCCGGAAATCTGCAGGACCGGTTCGCCTTCGGCCTTGCCGAGGGTGTTCACGGTCGGCCCGGGAGACATCTCCGCATACGGCACCTTGATCAGCACACCTGCGCAGAGCAGCGCGATGAGGATCAGCGTGGAGGCGAGCATCGTCGTGGTGCGGCGTGGCATGGAACGACAGTACGGGAAGGGTCTGTCAGTGCACCGTCGGGGCCGGTCCGTGCGGGGCGGAAAGCCTGGCCTGGCACTGCGCCCAAGGGCGTCGGTGGCCGGCTTCGCGAGGCGGATTGGCGACTGCGTATGTTCGATGGAGGTCAGACGACATCGGAACCGGAGTGCGTTTTCTCCATCGCCTCACGGAACCGGGCATACCCGGCTAGTTCTGAGACATCACCGGCCGTGCGATTACGGGTGGCCCAGATTCCCCATATCGCGGCACCGAGCGCAGCGAAAAGCGGAATCAACAACCAGACGAGTGCTGCCATTACGACCTCCCTGCCCCGTGAGCGACCGCAATTGACCGATCAGCAGATTAACCATCTGCACGACCCACAGTCACGGCAGGGGTGCGGTTACGCAAATCGGGGGGATGATCACCCGGCCGGTTTGCGCTCAGCAGGCGCCGACCCACTCCTCGGTACCGTCCGAAAAACGCTGGTGCTTCCAGATCGGAACCTCGTGCTTGAGGTCGTCGATCAGCTTGCGACAGGCCTCGAACGCCTCCGCGCGGTGCGGGCAGGACACGGCGACGACCACGGCGAGATCGCCCACTCGGAGGTCACCCACTCGGTGGACGGCGGCCAGTGCCCGGACCGGGAATTCCGCAGCAACCTTCTCGGCCACCCGGCGCAATTCGTCCTGTGCCGAGGGGTGACAGGAGTACCCGAGCGCACCGACGTCCTGACCGCCGTCGTGGTTGCGCACCGTGCCGACGAAGAGCGCCGTGCCGCCCGCGGCGTCGTCCCCGACGGCCCGGAAGATCTCGTCGACCGACAGCGGCGTGTCGCGAATCGCCAGCAGCCGGATCGGGTCGGTTACCGCGCGCTCGCCGGGGTGGTCGTGGGTGGGAGCCATGGGGCCCATGGTGCCGTACCGCACCGACATCGTGGAATAGCGCTTTCCACCGGCGGGCCCGCCTCTGGCCTTGGAACCTTCTACAGAGGCCCCACAGCCCTCTAGATGCGGCGGCGGGCCTTGCGGGCGCGGCGGACCAAGGCGGCGGTACCGAGCAGCGCCACGGTCGCACCGGCGGCACCTGCCGCGGTGGCGTCCTTGCGGCCGAGGCGGCGTCCCGCGACGGTATGCCGGCCCTCGACCTCTTCGAGGAGCGCGGCGAGCACCTCCTCGTTGGTCCAGTTCGGCCGCCAGCCCGCGTCGTGCAGCCGGCTCACGCTGACCACCCAGGGGTGCATCGTGTATGCCAGATCGCCCGCCGGGGACGGGGTGAGGCCGATCCGATGCAGCCGGGCGGCGGCGCCGAGGGCCACGGCTGAGGGAAGTTCCATCCGGCGAACGCCGCTGAGCTCCTCGACCTCCTCCTGTTCCAGCCAGCCGTCGCAGCCGACCGCGAACTCGCCGTCGATCTTCTCCAGCGCGGCGTACTCCAGGGCCGTGACCAGGTCGTCGACATGGCAGAACTGCCAGGTGGGGCGCGATCCGGCGACGACCAGGAGGCGCGGCGACTCGAAGTAGCGGGTCAGCGCGGTGTCCGTACCGCCGACCAGGACGGTGGGCCGGACCACGGTCACATTGAGTCCGGGGTGGGCGCGGGGCGCGCGGCGGCCGAGCCGTTCGATCTCCAGGAGGTCGCCGACGCCGGTGGCCTCGGCCGTGGCACGCAGTTCGGCGTCCTCCGCGAGCGGAATGTCGTTGTCGGGCAGAGCCCCATAGACCATCGCCGAGGTGCACAGCACGACCCTGTGGACCCCGACGGCCGCAGCGGCCGTCAGCACGGTCTGGGTGCCGCGCACGTTGTAGGCGGTGCGGGCGGCGGGGTCGGTCTCCAGGTCGAGATCGAGTGCCAGATGCACGACGACATCTGCGCCGCGCAGCTTCTCCGCGATGGCGGGGTCCCGGACGTCGAGGATGTGCCAGGTCGCCTCGGAGACCTCCCCGCGGCGTTCATCGATGGCGATGACCTGCTTGATCTCCTCGGATACCGCAAGGCGTGCGACGAGCAGCTCACCGACGCCCCCCGCGGCTCCGGTGACCGCGACGACGGGGCCACGGCTCCTGGAGCGGCTCTTGGCGGGCTTACTCTCGGTCGAGGGGGCGGACAGGTTTCGCGCTGCGCGAACCTGAGGATCTGGGGAACTCACCGGGCGTCTCCAGCGGTTGTCTTCAGTACGTACCCGAATGACGCGTACGTACCAGGTGGCGTCCATCCTGCCGCAGGCCGGGAGCCGGCGGAGCACTGAGGCCCCAAGCGGACTTTTGGTGTCTACGCTGGATGGTGATGTCGGGCAGTCGCCGTCGGTTCGAGCCGGCGGCCCTACGAGCCGAGGAAACCCGTGAGTGACACCCCATTCGGATTCGGCCTTCCGCCGGAGGAGCCGGAAAACGGCGACGAGGGCAAGAAGAAGGACCCCACCGGAGGTGGGCAGGGTTCGGGCGGGCCGACGAACCCGTTCGGCTTCGGTCCCGGCGCGGGCGGGGACAACCCGTTCGCGGCGATGTTCGGCACGATGAACCCCAATGACCTGGGAGCGGCCTTCCAGCAGCTCGGCCAGATGCTGAGCTACGAGGGCGGTCCCGTGAACTGGGACATGGCCAAGCAGATCGCCCGCCAGACGGTTTCGCAGGGCACGCCGGACGGCACCAAGGACGCGAGCGTCGGCCCGTCCGAGCGGTCCGCGGTCGACGAGGCGCTGCGCCTGGCGGACCTCTGGCTGGACGGCGTGACGTCGCTGCCCTCCGGTTCGGTCTCGACCGTGGCGTGGAGCCGTGCGGAGTGGGTCGAGGCGTCCCTTCCCGCCTGGCAGAAGCTGGTCGACCCCGTGGCCGAGCGCGTCGGTCTGGCCATGGGCGATGTGCTGCCCGAGGAGATGCAGGCGATGGCGGGCCCGCTGATCGGCATGATGCGGTCGATGGGCGGCGCGATGTTCGGCCAGCAGATCGGGCAGGCCGTCGGTGTGCTGGCGGGCGAGGTGGTCGGATCGACCGATATCGGGCTGCCGCTCGGCCCGGCGGGCAAGGCCGCGCTCCTTCCGCTGAACGTCGAGATGTTCGGCAAGGACCTCAGCGTGCCGCAGGATGAGGTGCGGCTGTATCTCGCCCTGCGCGAGGCCGCCCACCAGCGGCTTTTCGCCCATGTTCCGTGGCTGCGTTCGCATCTGTTCGGCGCCGTCGAAGGGTATGCCCGGGGCATCAAGGTCGACACCAGCAAGCTGGAGGATGTGGTCGGCCAGTTCGACCCGTCGCAACCCGAGCAGTTGCAGGACGCCCTCCAGCAAGGCATGTTCCAGCCGGAGGACACGCCGGAGCAGAAGGCCGCTCTGGCCAGGTTGGAGACGGCGCTCGCACTGGTCGAGGGTTGGGTGGACGCCGTGGTGCACGAGGCCGCGAAGTCCCGTCTGACCTCGGCGGACGCGCTGCGCGAGACCATGCGCAGGCGGCGCGCCTCCGGCGGGCCGGCCGAGCAGACATTCGCCACGCTGATCGGCCTTCAGCTGCGTCCGCGGCGGCTGCGTGACGCCTCGCGCCTGTGGGCATCGCTCACGGACGCCCGCGGTCTCGACGGGCGCGACGCCCTGTGGGAGCACCCCGACATGCTGCCGACGGCCCACGACCTGGACGATCCGGACGGGTTTGTGCACCACGAGCAGCTGGACTTCTCCGAACTGGACAAGATGCTCGGCGAGGCCGCGAAGGGTCCACAGAAGCCCGAGGCCGACGCCGACGACGCGGATGCCGAAGGAACCGACGGCCGCAAGAGCGACGGCAAGGGCGACACCGACCAGTGAGCCTGTACGACGACGCCGTTCTCGCACTGAAGAGGTACGAGAACCCGGTGGACCCGACCCAGGAGGAGCTGCGCCAGGTCTATCTGGACCATCTGGCTCAGCATCCCGACGGCATGTGGAAGGCCTGCGGGGCAGGACATCTGACGGCCAGCGCGCTGGTCATCGATCCAGAGCGCGGCCGAGTGCTGCTCACACTGCACCGCAAGCTTCAGATGTGGCTGCAGATGGGCGGCCACTGCGAGCCGCAGGACACCACGCTGGCTGCTGCGGCGCTACGTGAGGCCACCGAGGAGTCCGGCATCAGCGATCTGGTCCTGCTCGCGGGCGGACCGGTGACGCTGGACCGCCACCGGATCCCCGCGCCCTGTCACTGGCATCTGGATGTGCAGTACGCGGCGCTGGCACCGTCGGGCGCGACGGAACAGATCAGCGACGAGTCACTGGACCTGCGCTGGTTCGCGTACGACGAGGTCGCGTCGGTGGCCGACACATCGGTCGTACGACTGATGACACGCGTCCGCGCCGCGCTGGAGCAGCGCGGGTAGGAGCGGCATGCGGCATGGGGAAGGGCAGTCTCCTGGGAGACCGCCCCTTCCCGTGTTCGTGCGTGCCGGTGCGCTGCGGCTCAGTTCCAGGAGTTGTTCTGGTTCTGGCCGTGGGCGCCGTGCTGGCCCATCCCGTACTGGGCCCGGACGCCCTGGCCGATCTCGTGGTTCTGCGGGGGCAGCACCTCGCTCGGCTGGACCAGGGCGAAGCCCTGACCGAGGAAGCTGAGCTCCCAGCCCTCGCCGGTGTTGCCGCGCCGCCGCCAGACGCCCGAGGAGTGCGTCTGGGCCTGCATCTGAACGCGCAGCGAGCTGGACCAGGCGACGATCGCGTCGGCGTCGACGTTGACGTACTTGTCGGGTGTGACCTGCATCATAAGCGGCTGACCCGAGGTCATGAGAGCGACCTTGCCGGTGCCGGAGATGTTGAGCTGGTACTTGCCGGTGCCTGAGATGCCGTACTGGCTGTCCACCGCGATGACCTCGGTGTGCAGCGAGGAGTCGAGCGCCAGGACGTAGGCGCTGTCCACCGTCATGCCCTCGTGGTCGACGTCCACGACATGGATGTACTGCGCCAGGTTGGCGAGGTAGACGGTGCCCTGGCCGGAGCAGCGCATCAGATCGAGGCCCTCGCCGGTGCTCGCGCGGGCGCGGCGCTGCCCGTGCGACTGGTACTCGCCGTCGAACTCCATCAGTCCCTGGTAGGCGACCATGGCGCCCTTGCGGGCGAGTACGTCGTCCTGGCCGGTCAGCGAGACCCGCAGGAGCTGCGGGTTCTGGACGGCGTACCGGTCCTGGGACTGCTGTTCCGTGTAGCTGAAAAGCGGACTCTGCATGGTGTGTTCTCCCTCCCCCTCAGTTCCGGATCCGCAGGCGGTCGGTACTGTCCTCGCTCGGCTGTACGACGACGATGCCCTGGCCGGAGAAAGCCATCTGGTAGGCCTCACCGCTGCCCCGCCCGATGAGCGAGGATGCCTTGAAGCTGCGCTTGCCCTTCACCTTGAGGTTCGGGGACCACGCCACGAGGGCGTCCGGGTCGACGTAGGTCTCGTCCTCGCCGCGTCCGCAGTCGACGACGATCGGTGTGCCGCGTGAGGTGATGGCGACCCAGCCGGTGCCCGAGATGCAGACGTTCCACAGGCCCTGACCGGCGAATTTGGAGAGGCCCTTGACTCGCTCCACGCCCCAGGTGAGATGGCCGTCGAAGGCGAGAACGTTGGTGCCGTTGACCGAGAGGGAGTCGTTGTTGAGGTTGATGACGACCACATCGGCGCCGTAGTCGGCGAGGTAGAGCAGTCCGTCGCCGGAGCACTTCATGATCGGCGCGCCCTCGCCGGTGACCCACTGGGAGGCCATCTGACGGGCGGCGGGCGGGTTGGGTTCGTACTGGATGAAGCCCTCGTACGCCACCATCGAGCCGGTACGTGCGTAGAGGTCCTGGCCGGTGGCCATGGCGACCTTGAGCATCGTGCGGCCGTGGTTCTCCATACGGGCCGTGACGGGGGTCGGGGCGTAGCCCGCGAGTTGCTGGTTCATGACGGACTCCCTCAGACCTCGTAGGGCTGGACGACGATGAAGTTGCCGGGGGCGCCCCGGAACTGAAGGTTCACGGTCTCTCCGCTGTGCCCCGGGTACGCGTTACGACGCAGCCGGACCTGGCTGGAGATGATCACCTGGGAAGCGGATGACCAGGCCACGACGGCGTTGCAGTCGGCGAAGGTGGTCGGTGTGACGGGCAGGACGACGGGGACACCGTGGGTCTTGACGACGACTGTGCCGGTGCCCTGGAACTGCATGGTGAACAGGGCGCCGCCGGGGATGCCGTGGCCCTCGATCCTGCGGACCTCGTGCTGGAGCGACTCGTCGAAGGCGAGGACGTTCTCCGCCGAGACGCAGATGCCGTCGCCCTGCAGCTCGATGGCGTGCAGATGGGAGCCGTCCTCGGCGAAAAACACTTGTCCGCGGCCGGTGCAGCGCATCAGCTGCATCTCCTGGCCGGTGGAATTGCCGACGATCCGGCCGGCGAAACCGGCACCCTTGTAGCTGAAGTCGACCTTGCCCTGGTACATCACCATGCTGCCCTGGCGGGCGAGCACGGGCGTACCGCCCATGGTGAGGTCGATCCGCATGAGCTGCTGGTTCTGCGGGGTCCAACGCTGCCCGGTGGCTGTCTCCTTGTACGGCTGGAGCGCGGCCTGAAGACCGGCACCGGCCTGCGGCACACCTTGCGGCACGCCCTGGGGCATACCGGGAGGCTGCATTCCGGGAGGCTGCTGACCGTACGGAGCAGGAACCTGCTGACCGTACGGGGCGGCGGGCGGGGGCTGCTGGCCGGGGATCTGCCCGAACTGCGACTGCTGGGGCGGCTGACCGTAGGGAGCCGGGGCGGGGGCGGGCGGCGACGCCGTGACACCGTGCGGCGCCATCGGGGCTGCCATCGTCGGCGTGGCATGCACCTGCTGCGGCATGTGGGCCGGGGCCTGCGCGGCCGGGGCACCGAAGGAAGGGGCCGTCTGCGGAGCCTGCGGTGCGGCCGGGGCGCCGAAGGACGGGGCGGGCGCCGGTGCGGCCGTCTGGCCGGGCGGGGCGAACGACGGGGCGGCGGCCTGCGGCTGAGGTGCGGTGGGCTCCTCCTCGGCGACCTCGCCGCCGAAGTTCTTCAGCAGCGCTTCCAGGCCACCGTCGAAGCCCTGGCCGACGGCGGCGAACCGCCAGACGTCCTTCAGATAGAAGTCGCCCAGCATCACCGCCCGCTCGGTGGTGAACTCCGAGCCGTTGAAGGCGTACCTGACGACTTCCTCGCCACCCGCGACGATGCGGATGTATCCGGGGCCGACCTGCGACATCTGCCCGGCGCCGTCGACCGTCGCGGTGAACGACAGCTTGTGGATGTTCGCCGGAATGCGGTCCAGGGTGACGCGGAACGACTCGGTGTCACCGGCCTGGGCGCCAAGGAGCTGAATGGACTCCTCGGGCGATTTCGGCTGATTGAAGAAGATAAAATACCGGTCGTCGGAGAGCTGCTCATTGGCATCGAGGCCGAAGCAGCTGATGTCAAAGCTCAGTCCCGGGCCGGCGATCTGCACACCTACGTACAGGTCCGTCCCCGGCGTGAGATCGCTGATCTTGGCCTTGTGGCCGCGCTGGAATTCCCTGGCCATGCGTAACGACCGTCCCCCATCCCGGATGTGTATGCGTCGCGTCAGGCTAACCGCAAACTCCGACATTGAGCCAAGTCGGTACAGACCCGGTACAGAATCGCCGAACGTCACTCACCGCGTGCGGCGGGCAGATGCGGCAGCCGGTCGGCCGCCACCACACCCTCCAGGTAGCCGCGGGCCCGCTCGGTACGCGGATACGCCTCCAACAGCCGCCAGAAGCGCGGACCGTGGCCGGGGACGAGCAGATGGGCCAGCTCATGGACCAGTACGTAGTCGATGACGTACTCGGGCATGCCCTGCAGCCGGTGCGACAGCCGGATGCTGCTCTCCGCCGGGGTGCAGGACCCCCAACGGGTGTTCTGATTGGTCACCCACCGTACCGACGCGGGCCTTGCCCGGCCCTCGAAATACTGGGCGGACAACCGCTCCGCCCGCTCGGCGAGTTCGCTGTCGCCGAGGATGCACTTGCTCTCCTGGGCCGCGAGTTTGTCGAGCATCACGTTCACCCAGCGCTGCTCCTCGGCCTCCGACATCCGGGCCGGGATGAGCACGATGGTGCGATTCCCCTCCCGGTACGCGGAGACCGTTCTGCTGCGGCGGGTGCTCCTGCGGACCTCGACCGCGCTCGTTGCCGAGGCGCGGGGCGGACGGTCTGCCGCGCTGCGCTGATGGGTTCCGGCGCTGCGCGCGGGGGTCTCCCCGGGGAATCCGGGTGACAGGTCGGCGGGCACGCCATGACGTTACCCGGTGTCAGTGGGGGAAGTCCCGCCTCCGGGACGGTTCGCACGTGGTCCGCTCCACAGCGTGCACCATTTGAACGACTAATACCCCATGCCTGTGGATAACTCTCCGCACACTTCGGCGTCTTCCTGCATTCTGACAACGGATCTCACGAAGATCCGGGACACCGCCCACACACAGAGATCATGGACACAGACCGGGGGAAGCCGTGTACCCGATGTTGAAGCCCGCACTGCGCCGCGCATGGCGCGGCCGAGGCACCGTGCAATTCGGAGTGACCCGCGCTCACGCGGTGAAGCTCGGTCCGATGGATATCGCGACGGGCTGTTTTCTGGAACTGCTCGACGGCACGCGCGGCCTGCCGCTGCTGCGACAGGAGGCTCGCGCACTGGACCTGTCGGACCATCAGGTCGACACACTGGTGGGCCGCTTGACGGCCGCAGGACTGATCGATGACGTGCGGGCGGCTGCCCCGGAGACCGATGCGTTACGGAACCGGCCCGGCGCCCTGGAGCGGCACCGCCCCGATCTGGCGTCGCTCTCCGTCGTCCATCCCGAGCCGGGCGGCGGGATGCGGCGGCTGGCAGCCCGCCGGGCGATGCGGGTCCAGGTGCGGGGTGCCGGCCGGGTCGGTGCCGCGATCGCGGCGGTGCTGTCCGGATCCGGGGTGGGCCGGGTGGAGGTTCTGGACGGCGGGTGCACCGAGCCGTGGGACGTATCGCCCGGCGGGCTTCCACCGGCGGCCGTCGGCGAGCGCAGGGACACCGCCGCCCGGCAGTTGGTGCGCAGGTCCGCCGTCGGTTCGGCTCCCCGGGCATCGGAGACGGCAGGTTCCCCGGCGGCGGGTGGCGAGCCGGGGCTGTCACTGATCGTGGTCGCCCCTCGCGACGGCCTCGCGGTGTACGCCCCCGACCCGCGCCCGGCCGAACCATGGATCGCTTCGGGGACTCCCCATCTCTACGCCGGGGTGATGGAGGCGACGGGAGTGGTCGGACCCCTGGTCCTGCCAGGAGGTACGGCGTGCGCGAGGTGTCTGGCGCTGGAGCGTGCGGACCGGGATGAGGACTGGCCCAGGATGCTGTCTCAGTGGCAGTCCGGGCGGCGCACCGCTGTGCAGGCCTGTGACCTGGCGCTGGCGACGTCGGTGGCCGGTCTGGCTGCCGCCCATGCGCTGTCCTTCCTGGACGGGGAACTGCCCGCCAGTACGGGAACTCGTTGGGAGGCCGCGCTGCCGCTGTTGGACTGGCGGTCCGAGCGGATGGAGGCGCACCCCGACTGTTCCTGCGGGGCAGCTGCACACACTGAGGGGGAGCGCGCCTCCGGGGCCGACGCGGCGCACGACACAATGGCCGGGTAACCGCCGCACGCGGTACGGCAGTCTGGGATTTGGAGGGGCTCATGTCTGATCTTCCCCGGAAAGCGGTCACCCGTACCGCCAAATTGGCCGCCCTGCCACTGGGCTTCGCCGGCCGCGCCACGTGGGGGCTGGGCAAGCGAATCGGTGGGAAGTCCGCGGAGTTGGTCGCCCGCGAGGTGCAGCAGCGCACCGCGGACCAGCTTTTCAAGGTCCTCGGCGAGTTGAAGGGCGGGGCGATGAAGCTGGGTCAGGCCCTGTCCGTCTTCGAGTCGGCGCTGCCCGAGGAGGTCGCCGGACCGTACCGGGCGGCACTCACCAAACTTCAGGAAGCGGCACCTCCCATGCCCGGCGCCGCTGTTCACGCGGTGCTGGAGGAACGCCTCGGCGAGGGCTGGCGGGAGCTGTTCCTCGCATTCGAGGACAAGCCGTCGGCCGCCGCCTCGATCGGTCAGGTGCACCGGGCTGTGTGGCACGACGGTCGGGACGTCGCGGTGAAGGTGCAGTACCCGGGCGCCGGAGAGGCGCTGCTCTCGGATCTGGCCCAACTCAGCAGGTTCGCCCGGCTGCTCGGCCCGCTGATTCCCGGAATGGACGTCAAACCGCTCATCTCGGAGCTGCGTGACCGGGTATCGGAGGAGTTGGACTACGAGCAGGAGGCACGGTCGCAGCGGGACCATGCCGAGGAGTTCGCGGCCGACCCGGATGTCGTGATCCCCGGTGTGGTGCACCAGTCCGACCAGGTGCTGGTGACGGAGTGGATGGACGGTGTTCCGTTGGCCGACGTGATCGCGGAGGGCACGCCGGAGCAGCGGGACCGGGCCGGTCAGTTGCTGGCGCGCTTTCTCTTCTCGGGGCCCGCGCGCACCGGGCTGCTGCATGCGGACCCGCATCCGGGCAACTTCCGGCTGCTGCCCCCGGACGACGAGGCCGGGGGAACCGGTCAGTGGCGGCTCGGGGTGCTGGACTTCGGCACGGTGGACCGGCTGCCGGGTGGTCTGCCGCAGACCATTGGGGACTCCTTGCGGATGACGCTGGCGGGTGATGCGGAGGCGGTGTACGAGCTTTTGCGCGAGGAGGGGTTCGTCAAGGACTCGATCGACCTCGACCCGGACGCGGTGCTCGACTATCTTCTCCCGATCATCGAACCGGCGCAGGTGGAGCAGTTCACCTTCACCCGGAGCTGGATGCGCAATCAGGCGACGCGGATTGCGGATCCCCGCTCGCCCGCTCATCAGCTGGGCAAGCAGCTGAATCTGCCGCCCTCCTATCTGCTGATACACCGGGTGACGCTGAGCACGATCGGGGTGCTGTGCCAGCTGGGTGCGACGGTACGGCTGCGCGACGAGCTCGAATCCTGGGTGCCGGGGTTTCTGTTGGAGGACGAGCAGGAGTCCGTGGTGCAGGAGTTGGCGGGCGACGCGGCCGCCGGCGCATAGGGCGGCCTTCAGGCCCCCGGCACCGAGCCCGGGACGTCACAACTCCGACCCGTTACAACCCTGGGCCATCACAACCCGGGGCCATCACAATTCCAGGCCGTCCCCGGGCGACACCACCAAGGGTGTCACCACCAGGCGGAGTCGAGGCGGCTCTCGATCGCCCTGATGTGGGTGCGGGCGCACGCTTCGCAGAAGTACTGGTGTCTGCCGTTCTCCACGGAGCAGATCCAGGTCGGCGGTGCGGTCTCACTGTCGGCGGAGGTACCGCACAGGGCGCACACGACTGCCGCGGCGTCCCTTTGCGCGGGTTGCTGTTTTTGGTGATGAGTCTCCTCGTCCACCTCGTGACGATAACTCCGTCGCTGCTGTGCCGCGCGGCACCACACAGCACGACCGCATAGCACGACCGTGGGGCCGGCCCGTTCGGACCGGCCCCGCGGAAGGGGTACTGACTATGGGTGCTGTTTGCTGGTGGTTCGGCCCGGCTAGTGCATGACCGCCATGGCCAGCGCACGTCGGGCGCGCATCGAGGCGCGCTCGGCCCGGCGCTGCATCCGGCGCGCGGTGACCAGGCGCACGGCCTGGCGTCGCGTGTCGGCTTCCCTCTGGCGGTCGTGCATATGGGCACGAGCCAGGGCTTCTGGGATGAGTTGCATCTCGCGGGTCCTGTTCTGACGCGAGTCGTTCGCGCCGATGATGGTGACGTTCGGTGTTGCGGAGCCGACGGGCTCATTCGTGGGGACGGACATTGGTGCCTGATTTCGGGGATCGTGGGTGTGGGGGCGGTCGATGGTTCCGATGCGCTTCATGGGTTTGGGGGCCGTGACCCCCAGTCCGGCGGTCACGCCGCGACCGGGTTCTTGCGCGGACGGCCACGCGGCCGCTTGCGAGCAACGACGACGCCCTGGATGAAGAGCTCACCACCCCAGACGCCCCACGGCTCGCGACGCTCCTTGGCGCCGGCGAGGCAGGCCTCGACGAGCGGGCAGGTGCGGCAGAGGGACTTGGCGTACTCGACGTCGGCCGGCGACTCGGCGAAGAAGACCTCCGGGTCATAGGAACGGCAGGGGACGGGCACGCCGAGGTTCTCGATGGCGTCGTCGAGCGCGGTGAGCGCAGTGAGGGGGATCAAGGTGGAGTCCTCCGTGAGGCCGGGCGGCGGGATCGTTTCGGAATGCGGTACGGACGGGGCGTGCGCTTCGAGTTGCACGGTGGGTGGTGTCCTCGTCTGGTCGTTCCGGCCTGTTGGCCGGGGGCGGCTGGTACCGGGTGCTGCTTGTCCCGAGGCTCCTTCGCGCTGTCCCGTCCGTTTGGACAAAACAAAAGGGCCGCGGATCCCGAGTGGGGTTCCGCGGCCCTGAAGGCGCCGGCCTGATTCTGAATCAGGCTGGATCACTCCAGGGTTCAGGCCCACGGAAGGCCCACATCGTGTGATGCGTCGTCTGCTTCTTGGCGCCGGATTCCGCTCCTGCATCGACGGCCGCAAAGGCATAGGCCTGGGCCTGTCCCTTCGCTACTGCTGCTGCCGATGCCTGGGTCGGTCGCTCATTGCGCTCCCGCACGGGGGAGTTCGCCAGGGACAGCGGGCTGACGGCGGAAATGCCGGACATACCGGTGCCACGAAGCGAGGAATCCGAAGAGCAGGCGAGGCCGAGCGAGCAGGCGGAGACAACCGAAAGATCGGTCATTTTCTTGGTCTTGATGATGCTGATCACTTCAATCGCCTCCTCTCGGCGTCTCGGGGGGACCGGCGGGCCGGTCCTGCGTATTCGGATAAGTACAGCACAGGACCAGGGCTTCAGAGAAGTCGCTGTTCCCGTGGTTAAGAACCTATGGTGACGACTGGGGCGGGCGCAAACTATTTTTTCGACGAGTTTTTCTCACGCCTCGTCATCGGTGTCCGTGAACTCCCCATCCACCGTCTCACCTGCGCAGATGGCGAGGACCGCGGTCCCGAAACGGTCCAGCTTCCGCGCGCCGACCCCGGAGATCCCGGCCAGTTCGCCCGCGCTGCCCGGCATTGCCTCGGCGATCGCCATCAGCGTCTTGTCCGTGAACACGCAGTACGCGGGCTGGCCGATCTCCTTCGCCCGGACAGCCCGCCAGTCGCGCAGCCGCCCGTACAGCGCCTCGTCCATGTCGGACGGGCAGTCGTCGCAGCGCATCAGCTTCATCTCGCCCGCATCGGTGAGGGTCTTGCCGCAGACCCGGCACCGGGCGGGGCCGCGACGGCCGCGCTTGGCGACCGGTCCTGGGCCCCGTTCGATCCCGCCGCCACCGGCCGCACCGCGCGTACCGAGCGCCGCCGAGCCGGGGCGCAGTCCGTTCAGGAACCGGCTCGGGCGTCGTCCGGTGCGGCCGCCCGGAGAGCGGGACAACGACCATGAAAGCGAGAGGTGGAAGCGGGCCCGGGTGACGCCGACGTACAGCAGCCGGCGCTCCTCCTCGATCTGCTCGTCGGTCTTGGCGTAGGTGATCGGCATCATGCCCTCGGTCAACCCGACCAGGAATACGGCGTCCCACTCCAGGCCCTTCGCCGAGTGCAGCGAGGCGAGTGTGACCCCCTGAACCGTGGGGGCATGCTGGGCGGCGGCCCGCTCGTCGAGTTCCGCGACCAGATCGGAGAGCGTCGCGCCCGGCCTGGCCTGTTCGAAGTCCTCGGCGAGCCGGACCAGCGCGGCCAGGGACTCCCAGCGGTCGCGCACCGCTCCGGAGCCCGCGGGCGGCTCCGTGGTCCACCCCTTGGTGGACAGCACTGCCCGCACCTCCGCCGGCAGCCCCTCCGCGTCGTCGAGCAGGGAGTCGTTGCCCCCCGCGCGTGCCGCGCCGCGCAGGGCGACGCCGGCCTCCCGTACCTCCGCCCGTTCGAAGAAGCGCTCCGCGCCCCTCAGCTGATACGGCACGCCCGCGTCGGCCAGGGCCTGCTCGTAGACCTCGGACTGGGAGTTGACCCGGTAGAGCACGGCGATCTCGCCGGCCGGAACGCCCGCGGCGATCAGATCGCGGATGCGGCGGGCGGTGCCCTCGGCCTCGGCGGGCTCATCCGCATACTCCGTATAGACGGGCTCGGGGCCGGGCTCGCGCTGCGAGACCAGTTCCAGCCGTTGCTCGGCGGCGCGGCCGCGGGCCTGGCCGAGCAGCCCGTTGGCCAGATGGACGACCTGGGGGGTGGAGCGGTAGTCCCGGACCAGCTTGACCACCGTCGTGTTGGGGTGGCGGGTGCGGAAGTTCAGCAGGTGGTCGGGGGTGGCTCCGGTGAAGGAGTAGATCGTCTGACTGGCGTCACCGACGACGCACAGGGTGTCCCGGTCGCCGAGCCAGAGGTCGAGCAGGCGCTGCTGGAGCGGGCTGACGTCCTGGTACTCGTCGACGACAAAGTGCTGGTACTGGCGGCGGACATGGTCGGCGATGTCGTGGCGGTCCTGAAGGATGGCGACGGTCAGAAGCAGCACGTCCTCGAAGTCGATCACTGAGCGGTCGCGCTTCAGCTGCTCGTACATCGCATAGATCTGGGAGATCTCGGCCGGATCGCGAGGGGCGTCCCGCTGGGTCTTGGCGACCACGGCCGGATAATCGGCGGGCACGGTCTGGGTGACCTTGGACCACTCGATCTCGCTGGTGACATCGCGCAGCTCGTTGCGGTCGAGCCGGATGCGGCAGCGGGCCGCGGCCTCCGCGACCAGCTGGACCTTGCGCTCCAGCAGCCGGGGCAGGTCGCCGCCGACCGCTTTCGGCCAGAAGTACTGGAGCTGGCGCAGGGCGGCGGAGTGGAACGTCCGCGCCTGCACCCCGCCCGCACCGAGCTGGCGCAGCCGTCCCCGCATCTCTCCCGCGGCCCGGTTGGTGAACGTGACGGCGAGCACACTTGTCGGCTGGAGTATCCCGGCGCGCACCCCGTAGGCAATGCGATGCGTAATCGCACGCGTCTTGCCCGTACCGGCTCCGGCCAGCACACACACCGGGCCGTGCAGGGCCAGGGCGACCTCACGCTGCTCGGGGTCCAGGCCGTCGAGCACGGCGTCGGCCGACTCGGGGACCTGCGGGAAAAGGGAGGAATGCGTTGCTGCTGTCACCCCGCCATGCTGCCAGGTCGCAAGAGGCGGGTGCGGAGGTTGTCCACAGGGGGCCGCATCTGTCGTACTAACGGGGGGCAGTGTCGCACTGAGGCAGGGGTGGTGGCCCGCCGACACAGGGGTGATGGCCCGCTGACGCAGGGGTGGTGGCCCGTCAGCACAGCGGTAGTGGCCCGCCGACGCAGCAGTGGTGGCCCGCCAATGCGGGGGTGGTGGTGGGAATGGTGGTCGGCTCGCGTACGTTCCCTCTCCGTGCGGCAACGCACTTTCCAGCTTCTCCGCGTGACGGATGAGACGGATGAGACAGACGAGTCTGATGAGACAGAGGAGCGCGAAGACATGACGGGCACTGTGACGATGTACAGCACCACGTGGTGCGGCTACTGCCGTCGGCTCAAGAGCCAGATGGACCGTGAGGGCATCGCGTACAACGAGATCAACATCGAGCAGGACCCGGACTCCGCGGCCTTCGTCGAGAAGGCCAACGGGGGCAACCAGACCGTTCCCACCGTCCTGGTGGTCGGCTCCACGGGTGTCGAGGCCGTCATGACAAACCCGTCCCTGGCCCAGGTGAAGCAGGCGCTCGCCGCCTGATCCCGCCGCTCCCGCGGTACAGGAACGCCCCCTTCCGGTCGGAGCACCGGAAGGGGGCGTTCCTGTACGTATCCGAAAGGCGCTGCCCAGTAAGCCGTGGGCCGTACGTCAGCCGACGCTGCCCGGCTTCGGGAGCGGCTTGCCGTACCAGAGCTCGATCAGGCGGGCGGCGATCGAGATGCCGAACGGGGGCAGGATCTCGCCCGACTCGAAGGCCGCCGTCAGGTCCTCGCGGGAGAACCACCGGGCCTCCTCGATCTCCTCGCCGTCCACGTTGATCTCGGGCGAGGTCGCCCGTGCCATGAAGCCGAGCATCAGGCTGGAGGGGAACGGCCAGGGCTGGCTGGCGATGTACTCGACCTCGCCGACCGTGACTCCCACCTCCTCGAAGACCTCGCGGGCCACGGACTGCTCGATCGACTCCCCCGGCTCGACGAAGCCCGCGAGCGTCGAGAAGCGACCCTCGGGCCAGTGGACCTGGCGGCCCAGCAGGGCGCGGTCCTGGTCGTCCGTCACCAGCATGATGACCGCGGGGTCGGTACGCGGGTAGTGCTCGGCGCCGCAGGCCGGGCAGCGGCGGATGTGACCGGCCGCCGCGATGACCGTGCGCTCGCCGCAGCGTGAGCAGAAGCGGTGCAGGCGCTGCCAGTTCTCCAGTGCCACCGCGTGCACCATCAGCCCCGCGTCGCGGGGGCCGAGCAGCAGTCCGGCCTCACGCAGGCCGGCCGGGCGGGCCGGCTGGTCCATGCGGCCGGGCAGGGAGTCCTTCTGGAGCGCGAAGTAGCTGACGCCGTCCTCGTCGGTACCGAGGAAGTAGCGGTGGGTCTCGGTGACCGGGGCCTCGAAGGCCGGGGTCATGACGATCTCCGTATTTCCGTCGGCCGTGTCATCAATCAGTACCTGCCCACCGGAGACGACGAACACGCGGGTGGTGGGGTGGCTCCAGGCGGCTGCCAGCCATGCCTCGTCGAGGCGGTGGTGCGCGGTGCGGTCGATGCCGCTGGGCGCGGTGAGAGCGATGGGCCGGTCCGTCGTGGCGTTGTCGAAGGTGCTCACAGGTGCTTCCTACTCCCCCGGGGTGGATCTGGATCGGGTGTTCAGAGGATTCAGCGGAGTGCGGCGGCCAGTTCGCCCCAGAGGTGGGCGGTCGTCTCCACGCCCTTGAGCAGGAGGTCGAGTTCGACCTTCTCGTTGGGGGCGTGCCAGCCGTCGGACGGTACGGAAATACCCAGGAAGAGGACGGGCGCGCCGAGCACGTCCTGCAGGTCGGCGGCGGGCCCCGAGCCTCCTTCCCGGGTGAAGAGGATCTTCTGGCCGAAGGCCCGTCCCATGGCGCGGGCCACGGCCTGCAGGGCGGGGTGGTCCAGCGGGGTCAGACAGGGGCGGGTGGCGGGGGCGAAGGTGATCCGGTGACGGACACCGGCCGGAACCTGCGCTTCGGCCCAGGCCCGGACCACTTGCTGGATGTGGTCGGGGTCCTGGCCCGCGACCAGCCGGAAGCTGATCTTCACCAGGGCGGAGGACGGGATGATCGTCTTGCTTCCGGCGCCCTGGTAGCCACCGCCGATGCCGTTGACCTCGGCGGTGGGGCGGGCCCAGATGCGTTCCAGCGTGGAGTGGCCGGCCTCGCCCGACACCGCTCGGGACTTGGCGGTGCGCAGCCAGGTCGCCTCGTCGAAGGGCAGTTCGGCGAAGAGTGCGCGCTCGGTGTCGGTGAGTTCCGTCACGCCGTCGTAGAAACCGGGGATCGCAACCCGGCCGTCCGCGTCGTGCAGTGCGGCGACGAGCCGGGCCACTGCGGTCGCCGGGTTGGGGACCGCGCCGCCGAACGACCCGGAGTGGATGTCCTGCTCGGGGCCGTACAGCTCGATCTCGCACTCGGCGAGGCCGCGCATGCCCGTACAGACCGTGGGGGTCGTCTCGTCCCACATGCCGGTGTCGGAGACGATCACGGCGTCGGCGGTGAGTCGGCCGGCCTGCTCCTCGACCAGGGTGCGGAAATTCGGCGAGCCGGACTCCTCCTCGCCTTCGATCAGCAGCTTGAGGTTGACGGCGGGGGTGGTGCGGCCGGTGGTGGCGAGGTGGGCCCGGACGCCCAGGGTGTGGAAGAACACCTGCCCCTTGTCGTCCGCGGCTCCGCGCCCGTACATGCGGCCGTCGCGGATCACCGGCTCGAACGGGTCGGTGTCCCAGCCGTCCTCGCGGGCGGCGGGCTGCACGTCGTGGTGCCCGTAGACGAGGACGGTCGGGGCATCCGGGTCGTCGGACGGCCACTCGGCGAAGACCGCGGGGGCGCCGGGCGTCTCCCAGATCTCGGTGATCGGGAAGCCGGTCTCCTCGAGCTTGGCGGACAGCCACTCGGCGCTGCGTCGTACGTCCCCGTCGTGGACCGGCTGGGCGGACACGGACGGGATGCGCAGCCAGGCGGCGAGGTCGTCGAGGAAGGCTGCACGGTGCTGTTCGGTGTACGTACGGACGGCGCTGTCCGGGGTGTCGCTCATGGCCTTGAGCCTATCGGCCCGTGGGAGGTGGCTCGTCCAGCAGGAGCCGCTCCAGCTCCGCCCGGCCCGGGAGGCGAGTGGGGCGGGCGGTCTCTCCGCTGCGTACGTACAGGAACGTGGCGGTGACATCGGTGAGCGGCAGGTCGTGCAGCTCGGCCCAGGCCAGGCGGTAGACCGCGAGCTGGAGGGGGTCGGCGGTGTTGGTGCGGGTGGTCTTCCAGTCGACGATCTCGTAGGTGTCCCCGGTGCGGTACACCGCGTCGATACGGCCCCGGATCACCCGGCCTGCCAGGGTGATCTGGAAGGGCGTCTCCACGCGGTACGGGGTGCGGCGGGCGTACGGGGTGCGCTCGAAGGCCTCCTTGAGCGCGGCGAGGTCGCGCTCGTCGGCGATCTCGGCGTCGCTCCCGTCGCCGCCGGGCAGTTCGTCCGGCCCGAGCATGGGCAGCGGCAGCTCCTCGAAGCGGGACTCCACCCAGGCGTGGAAACGCGTGCCGCGGCGGGCAGCGGGCTGTGGGGGCCGTGGCATGGGGCGGGCCAGTTCCTGGGCGAAGCCGTCGGGGTCGTCGGCGAGACGCAGCAGCTGGGTGGCGGAGAGCGAGGCGGGTACGAGGACGTCGCGCACGGTGGCGCGGGCGCGGCGCAGTTCGCCGGTGAGGGCGTCGAGGTCGCGGTCCCAGGAGGCGATGGTGCGGGATTCCTCGGGGGTGAGGCGGTGCTCCTGGGCGAGCTCGGCGGTACGGGCCGCCGGGACGTGTGGGGCGGGGGCCGGTGGGGGCTCGGTCGGCAGCGCGTCCCAGTCGTCGGCCTCGTCGGGGTACGCCTCACTGTCGGGGAACGGGGCGCCGTCGGGGAACAGGCCGTCGTCGTACGGGTCGCCGTACGGATCCGGGGCCTCGTCGGGGTACGCCGCGTCGTCGAGGAACTCGGCATCGGACGACGCCTCGTACGCATCCGGCGTACTCCCCGCCGTGGCCAGGGCTTCCAGATGCGCCATCACCGTGTCCGCGGCGGCCCGGCGGCGGGTCAGGGCGGTGTCGTCGAGGGGAAGCGGCCACGCCCGGTCGGCCTCCTTCTCGGCGAGCGCCGGATTCTCCTCGTCCTCGGCCGGTTCGTCCGCCCAGGCCTCGATCTCGCCGTGTCCGGCCGCGCAGTGCTCGTACAGCGCGTGCAGGAAGTCGGACGGGCCGCGCGGCTTCTTCTGGGTCGGACCCCACCAGTGGCCGGAGCCGAGCAGCAAGGTGCGGGGCCTGGTGAAGGTGACATATCCCAGGCGGAGCTCCTCGGTGTGCTGGTGCTCCTTCATCTCCTCCTTGAAGCCCTTGAGACCCTTGGCGTCCCAGGTGTGGATGGCGGGGAGGGTGGCGGTGTCCCCGCGCAGGGCGTGCGGGAGGACCTTCGACTGGGAGGTCCAGGCGTCGCGGGACTGGCTGCTGGGGAACTGGCCGGTGACCAGGCCGGGTACCGCGACGACGTCCCACTCCAGGCCCTTGGACTTGTGGGCGGTGAGGACCTTGACGGTGTTCTCGCCGCCGGGCAGGGCGTTGTCCAGGCCCTTCTCGTACTGGACGGCGGTGCGCAGGAAGCCCAGGAAGGCGAGGAGGGTGGCCTCGCCGTCGACGGCGGCGAAGCGGGCCGCGACGTCGAGGAAGTTGGCGAGGGTCTCGCGGCGGCGGGCGGCCAGGGCGTGCGGCGATGCCGAGAGTTCGACCTCCAGGCCGGTGGTGGCGAGGACGCGGTGCAGTACGTCCATCAGGGGGTCGGCCAGCGAGCGGCGCAGGTCGCGCAGTTCGGCGGCCAGGCGGGCGAAGCGGATGCGGGCCTCGGTGGAGAACGGAAGTCCGTCGTCCTCCCCTCCGCCCGATTCGAGGAAGGTGTCCAGCGCGTCGGCGAGAGAGATCACTTCGGCCGGGTCGATGCCTTCGACGGCCTCGGCGAGGCGGCGGTCGGGGTCGAAGCCGTCCTCGTCGCTGTGGGCCGCGCGGTGCACGAGGAGACGGGCGCGGCGGCCGAGGAGCGCGAGGTCACGGGGGCCGATCCGCCAGCGGGGGCCGGTGAGCAGCCGGACCAGGGAGGCGTTGGCGCCGGGGTCCTGGAGGACCTCGCAGACCGCGACGAGGTCGGCGACCTCGGGCAGGTGCAGCAGCCCCGACAGGCCGACGACCTCGACCGGGATGTCGCGGGCCACCAGCGCGGCCTGGATCTCGGGGAAGTCGCCCGCGGTACGGCACAGGACGGCGATCTCGCCGGGCGCCTTTCCGGTCGCCACGAGGTGGGCGATCGAATCGGCGAGCCAGCCGATCTCTTCGGTGTGGGTGCGGAGCAGGGCGCAGCGGACGACGCCGTCGCGCTCGGCGCCCGGGGCGGGGCGCAGTGCCTCGACACCTTCGTGCATGGCGCGCAAGGGGGTGGCGAGGCCGTTGGCGAGGTGAAGGAGGCGGCCACCGCTGCGGCGGTTCTCGCTGAGGGAGTAGCGGGTGGCGGGGGTGCCGTCGGCGTGCGGGAAGTGGAGCGGGAAGTCGTCGAGGTTGGCCACGGAGGCACCGCGCCAGCCATAGATCGCCTGGCAGGGGTCGCCGACGGCCGTGACGGCATGGCCGGTCCTCCCTTCGGGACCGCGGCCGAAGAGGGCGGAGAGCAGCAGGCGCTGGGCGACGGAGGTGTCCTGGTACTCGTCGAGCAGCACGACGCGGAATTCGTCGCGCAGGATCGCGCCGACCTCCGGGCGGGTGAGGGCCAGCTCGGCGGAGAGGGCGATCTGGTCGCCGAAGTCGAGGAGGTCGCGGCTTTTCTTGGCCTCGCGGTAGCGCCGGGTCAGCTGCAGCAGCTCACGGCGGGCCTCCGCCGTCTCGGGGATCTTGCGCAGTTCGGCGTTGGTGAGCCGGGCAGATTCCAGCGTGCGCAGCAGGTCGGTGTCGTACTCCGCGAGCTGTTCGGGTCGTACGAGATGCTCGGCCAGCTCGGCGTCGAGGGCCAGCAGATCGCTGACCAGGGTGGGGAACGACCTGGTCAGGGCCGGATAGGGGCCGGGCGCCTCGCGCAGTACGCGGGCGGCGAGCTGGTAGCGGGTGGCGTCGGCGAGGAGGCGGGTGGTGGGTTCGAGGCCGATGCGCAGCCCGTGCTCGGTCAGGAGTCGGCCGGCGAACGCGTGGTACGTCGAGATGCTGGGCTCGCCCGGCGGGTTGTCCGGGTCGATGGTGTCCGGATCGGTGACCCCGGCCGCGACCAGGGCCTTGCGGACGCGTTCGGCGAGCTCGCCCGCCGCCTTGTTGGTGAAGGTGAGTCCGAGGACCTGCTCCGGGGCGACCTGACCCGTCCCCACCAGCCACACCACGCGCGCCGCCATCACCGTGGTCTTCCCCGAACCGGCTCCGGCCACGATTACCTGAGGGGCGGGCGGCGCTGTGATGCAGGCCGTCTGCTCCGGGGTGAACGGGATCCCCAGGAGCTCCTTGAGCTGCTCGGGATCGGTGATACGAGAGGACACCCGTCAGAGGCTAACCGGGCGCACCGACAATGTGCGGGGGCCGCCGGGCGGTCCGGGAGGCCCGGTGGCCCGGTGGCCCGCAACAAGCCCGCCCGGTGGCCCGCGACAGGGTGGCCCGGTAGCCCGCGACTCCGGTAGTCCGCGACAGGGTGGCCCGGTAGTCCGGGTCCGGACTACTTTGGGGTCGATCACCTCAACTTTCTTGCGAGGACGGCCCCATGAGCACCGCTGCATCCGGTCCCGACGTCTCCGGCCTGCACCAGCGCATCGATACGACGAAGGCGCATCCGGCCCGGGTGTATGACGTATTTCTCGGCGGCAAGGACAACTACCCAGCCGATCGTGAGGCGGCGGCCGCCGCGCTCGCGGCCAATCCGCGCGGCTACCTCGATGTGCGGCACAACCGGGACTTCGTGCGCCGCGCTGTGACGTCCCTGGTCACCGAGGCCGGCATCCGGCAGTTCCTCGATATCGGCACCGGGCTGCCGACGCAGGAGAACGTGCACCAGATCGCCCAGCGGATCGCCCCGGACTCCCATGTCGTCTACGTCGACAACGACCCGGTGGTGCTGGTCCACGCACAGGCCCTGCTCGTCAGCTGTCCCGAGGGGAGGACCGACTACATAGAGGCCGACCTCCACGACCCGGAGAAGATCCTCGACCTCGCCCGGCGCACGCTGGACTTCGACCGGCCGGTCGTGCTCGTGCTCGCGGCCGTCCTTCACTTCATCGAGGACGCGGAGGCGTACGGCATCGTCGAGAACCTCGTCGATGCCCTGCCCCCGGGCAGCCATGTCGTGCTGAGTCACCTCACCGAGGATCTCAATCCGGTACAGATCGGCAAGGTGGCCGCGACGTACACGGAGCGGGGGTTCTCCTTCGTTCTGCGTTCCCGTGCCGCGGTCGAGCGGTTCCTGACCGACAACGGCCTGGAGGCACTGGAGCCCGGTGTCGTGCCCGCCCACCACTGGCACCCGGATCACCCGGCGGGCCGCTCCGGGGCGAACGAGGTGGATCCGGAGTTCCTTGCGGGTCTCGACGCCATCGACAGGACCCGGTATCTGGACATCGGTGATGTCACCGACGAGGACATCAACGTCTACGTCGTGGTGGCCCGCAAGCCCTGACCGAGGGGCAGGAAGGCGCTCACTCCAGGATGTGACGTCCCTCCGGCTGTGCGCTGCACGAGGCCCGGAAGGTGCAGTGCGTGCAGTGCTGGCCGGTCGTGGGGGTGAAGCGTTCGTCAAGGACCCGGCCGGCGGCCGTGGCCAGCAGGTCGGAGACCCACTCGCCGGAGAGCGGTTCCTGGGCCTGCACCTTGGGGAGGGTTTCGCCGCCCTCCTTCTTGGGGGCGGGCTGGCGCAGCTGTACGAGTTCGGCGCCGCCGGGCACGGGACGGCGGCCGTCGAAGACCTCGTCGACCGCCCCTTCCCGTACGGCCAGCTGGTACACGGCGAGCTGGGGGTGGCGGGTGACCTCGTCCTTGGTCGGGGACTGCTTGCCGGTCTTGAAGTCGACGACGTACGCCCGGCCCTCGGCGTCCTGTTCGACCCGGTCCATGGATCCCCGGATGCGTACCTCGTACTCCCCCGCCTCCAGCGTCACGTCGAAGTCGTGTTCGCTCGCGGCGGGGGTGCGGCCGACTCTGTCCATGACATGCCAGCGCAGGAAGCGTTCGAGGGCGACCCTGGCCTGTTCCTTTTCCTGCTGGGACTTCCAGGGGGCGTCGAAGACGAGGCCGTCCCAGACCGAGTCCAGCCGCTCCATCAGGACGGCCAGATCGGCGGGGGTGCGTCCGGAGGCCACTTCGTCGGCGAGTACATGGACGACGTTGCCGAAGCCCTGTGCGGCCGTCGCCGGGGCGTCCGCCTTCACCTCGCGGCCCAGGAACCACTGGAGCGCGCATGTGTTGGCGAGCTGATCGAGCGCGCTGCCGGAAAGGGCCACGGGCTGGTCCCGGTCGCGGAGCGGGGCGGCGGAGCGGGTCGGCTCGTACAAGCCCCACCAGCGGTAGGGGTGGGCCGCGGGTACGAGCGGCTGGCCCTCGTCGTCGGTGAGCGCGGCGAGGCGGGCGAGGCGGTGGGCGGCCTCCTCGCGCAGGGCGTCGGAGGCGTCGGGGTCGACGGTGGTGGCGCGGAGTTCGGCGACGAGCGCGGCGACGGCGAGGGGGCGGCGCGGGCGGCCCGGGACGTCGCGGGGTTCGACGCCGAGTTCGGTGAGGAAGCGGGACGGCTGGTCGCCGTCGTCTGCGGGCGCCTTGACCGCGGTGACGACGAGACGTTCGCGGGCGCGGGTCGCCGCGACGTAGAAGAGGCGGCGCTCCTCGGCGAGGAGGGCGCCGGGGGTGAGCGGTTCGGCCAGGCCGTCGTGGCCGATCCGGTCCGCTTCGAGCAGCGAACCTCGGCGGCGCAGGTCCGGCCAGAGTCCTTCCTGCACACCTGCGACGACGACGAGGCGCCACTCCAGGCCCTTGGACCTGTGCGCGGTCATCAGCCGTACGGCGTCGGGGCGCACCGCACGCCTGGAGAGGGTGTCTGCGGCGATGTCCTGTGCGTCGACCTCCTCCAGGAAGTTGAGCGCGCCGCGCCCGCCGGTGCGTTCCTCGGCACGGGCGGCGGTGTCGAAGAGCGCGCAGACGGCGTCGAGGTCGCGGTCGGCGTTACGGCCACCGGCGCCCCCGCGCATCGCGGCACGCTCCAGTCGCCCCGGCCACGGGGTGCCGGCCCACAGCTCCCACAGTGCCTCTTCCGCAGTACCGCCGCCTTCGAGGAGCTCACGCGCCTTGCGCAGGAGCGCGCCGAGGCGCTGGGCGCCGCGGGCGTACGCCGGATCGTGCGCGACGAGCCGCTCGGGCTCGGCGAGTGCGCGGGCCAGCAGGTCGCCGGAGGGCGCCGGTACGCGATTCCCGGCGGCCCGTTCCTCGTCGCGCAGAGCGCGGCCGAGCCGGCGCAGGTCGGCCGCGTCCATGGAGCCGAGGGGGGAGGTGAGGAGGGTCAGGGCGGTCTCGGTGTCCAGCCAGGCGGGCGCTCCGGTGGCGGAGGGCTGGCCGGGGGCCTGATCGGGTCTATGGCCGAAGGCCTGGCCGGGTTCCTGGCCGGGTTCCTGGCCGAAAGCGTGGTCGGGCTCCTGGCCGGAGGCCTGGTTGGGCTCCTGGCCGGGCTCCTGACCGAAGGCCTGATCGGCTTCCTGACCAGGGGCCTGGCCGAAGGCGTGGTCGGGCTCCTGACCAAAGGCCTGGCCGAAAGCGTGGTCGGGCTCCTGGCCGGAGGCCTGGCCGGGTTCCTGACCAGGGGCCTGGCCGAAAGCCTGGCCGGGTTCCTGGCCCGAGGCCCCCGCCTCTGTCTCCGCGCCCAGCGCACCCCGGCGCAGTGCCGCGGTGGCGACCGCGCGGAGGGCCGTCAGAAGCGGGGCCACCGCCGGTTCGTGGCGCAGGGGGAGGTCGTCACCGTCGATCTCCAGGGGGACACCCGCCGCTGTCAGGGCCCGGCGCACCGAGGGGATCGTGCGGCCTCCGGCCCGTACGAGCACCGCCATCTCGTTCCACGGGACACCGTCCTCCAGATGCGCCCGGCGCAACAGATCGGCGATGTTGTCGAGCTCGGCGGAGGCGGTCGGATAGGTGTGCGCCTCCACGCTGCCGCCCTCGCGGACCGCGGCGAGCTCCCGGTGGGCGCGGACCTTCGCCGAGGGCAGCCGGGTCAGCGGCATCCGGCGGGTGAGCAGCCGGGTGGCGGCCAGCAGCTGTCCGCCGGAGCGGCGCGAGGTGGTGAGGACGCCGACCGGGGCCGGGGCGCCGTCCGCCCGCCGGAACGTCTCCGGGAAGTCGAGGATGCCGTTCACGTCGGCGCCCCGGAACGCGTAGATCGACTGGTCCGGATCACCGAAGGCGATCAGGTCCCGGCCGCCCCCGGTGCCCGGGGCACTCCCCCGGTTGCCGGCCAGCGCGTGCAGCAGTCGCACCTGTGCCGGGTCCGTGTCCTGGTACTCGTCCACGAACACCGCGTCGTACTGCCCGGCCAGCAGCGCCGACACCTCGGGGCGCTCCGCGAGCAGCACGGCCCGGTGCACCAGCTCCGCGTAGTCCAGCACCCCCTGCGCATCCAGCACATCCAGGTACTCGGCGAGGAACCCTGCGGCGGCGCCCCAGTCCGGCCGGCCGGTGCGGCGGGCGAAGTCGGCCAGCGCGTCCGCGCCCAGGCCCAGCTCACGGCTGCGGGCGAGCACCGCCCGTACCTCATCGGCGAAACCACGCGTGGTCAGACAGGCCCGCAGCTCGTCGGGCCAGCGGATGTGCGCGAAGCCGTCCTGTTCCAGTTCGAGCTGGCCGGCGAGCAGCTCGCGGACGGTGACGTCCTGCTCCGGTCCGGAGAGCAGCCGCATAGGTTCGGCGAAGAGATCTGCGTCCTGGTGGGCGCGGACCAGTGCGTAACAGAAGGAGTGGAACGTGGTGGCCTGCGGACCGCGGGCGGCACCGAGCCGGGCGGCCAT
This sequence comes from Streptomyces sp. NPDC002958, assembly GCF_055563255.1. Taxonomy (NCBI): domain Bacteria; kingdom Bacillati; phylum Actinomycetota; class Actinomycetes; order Kitasatosporales; family Streptomycetaceae; genus Streptomyces; species Streptomyces sp. NPDC002958. The sequence goes on from NZ_JBVHDS010000002.1 coordinate 626,975, forward strand.
CCGGTCGCGCAGCTCCACGGCGGCCTTGCGGCTGAAGGTGAGCACCAGGATGCGGGCCGGGTCGCCGCCGCGTGCGACGCGTGCGGCGACCGCCTCGACGAGCGTGGTCGTCTTGCCGGTGCCGGGCCCGGCGAGCACCAGGAGCGGGCCGCCGGGGTGATCAACCACCGCGCGTTGCGCCGCGTCCAGGAGAGGGGGGTCCACGGAGCCCGGCGGGGTGCGCACCAGTCGGTACGCGCCCGCGGTCCGCTGCCGTGCCTGACGGTGCGGACTGTGCCGGGTGAAGGAGGAGGAGCTCACGTGGATCGCCGGTCCTGGTGGGTGTACTGGTGATGAGGGTGCGGTGCCTGCCGCGAACTGACGACGCTACGCCAGCGGCGGCGCGGTACGGGGCGAGTCCGCTGCGTACCTCGTCACGTTCCGCGTCGCAGGTGCCGTCGCGGAACGCGTCGTATTCCACACCACGCGCCGGGCCCGGCACCGCCCGCTGCGCCCCCGAATGGCGGAAGCTGTCAGTTGTGAGCACCTCCGCCCTTCTCCACGTCCGCGTCCGCACCACCGGTGACGCCGTCCCACCGCGCCCGCCTCATGTCGAGGCGCGGCAGATGGCCCTCCGCGCTGCGCGACGCCTCGCGCAGCGGGGTGCTCTCCTCGCGGTAGTGGTCCAGCGCCCGCAGTTCGTGGCCGGGCAGCAGCGCCCCGTCGGCGCGCACCACGCGCCACCACGGCACCGCGGCCCCGTACAGCGCCATGACCCGGCCGACCTGGCGCGGGCCGCCATCGCCCAGCCACTCGGCGACATCTCCGTACGTCATGACACGGCCGGGCGGGATCAGCTCGGCTACGTCGAGCACCCGCTCCGCGTACTCCGGCAACTCGTCACTCGTGCGGTCACCGCTCGTCCGGTCGCCGCTCGTCCGGTGTTGGCTCATCCGGCCCATCCTGCCGTACGCCACCGACAGCCCCGCCCGATCCGCGTGCGTCCTTCGGCGGGACGTGCGTGCGGGAGCAAAGGAGCGTATCTTGCGCTTCGCGCGTCCGTGCAGCGCACCCTGATGCCCGCCTTTGTCGCCGGGCCGTGCCACCATCGTGCGGGCGGTGACCGGTGATACGAGAACACGAAGACCAATCAGAGGCGACGAAGGAGCAGGGCGTGCAGCCACCGAAGGCGGCGGACGCCCCTGACACCGACCCGTACCCGCACGCATCGGACGCGCCCGCCGAAACGCCCGGTGCGGAGCAAGGGACGCCCGGTACGGAGCAGGAACCGCCCGTCCCGGGACAGGGGAAGGCCCCCGAGCACCTGGCCGGTTCGACGCTCTCCACCGCCGCGGCGGAACAGGCCGAGCGCGTCTCGGGCGACGAACCACTGCTCCCCGCCCGGGTGCACCGCCCCTCCGATCTCATGCGGCTCCTCATCGGGGTCCTGGCGATCGTCGTCCTGTTCTCGATCGCCGCGTTCGCCCACGGCACGACCACCGGTCTCGAACAGGACATCAACAAGGGCACCGGCCAGGCGCCCGACATCCTGATCAAGATCGCCGGTCTGGTATCCAGCATCGCCGTACTGCTCGTCCCGGTCGCCTTCGCCATCGAGCGGCTGATCAAACGCGACGGGCTACGGATCGCGGACGGCGTGCTCGCCGCCGTACTGGCGCACGGCGTCACACTCGCCACCGACCTCTGGGTCGCCAGGTCCGCCCCCGACACCATCCAGGACGCCCTGACCCAGCCGCAGCCCGGTGCCGCGCTCACCGATCCCGTACACGGCTATCTCGCACCCGTGATCGCCTATATGACGGCGGTCGGAATGGCGAGACGGCCGCGCTGGCGGGTCGTGCTGTGGGTGGTGCTGCTGCTCGACGCGTTCACCATGCTGGTCGGCGGCTACACGACCCCGTTCTCGATCGTCCTCACCGTGCTGATCGGCTGGACCGTGGCGTACGGCACGCTGTACGCGGTCGGCTCGCCGAACGTACAGCCGACCGGTCAGCATCTGATGGGCGGTCTGCGCCATGTCGGCTTCCGCCCGGTCTCCGCGATGCGCGCCGAGGACACTCCCGACTCCGGCGACCAGAACGACCGGGGGCGCCGCTACCTGGTCACCCTGGAGGACGGGCCACCACTCGATGTGACGGTCGTCGACCGCGAGCAGCAGGCCCAGGGCTTCTTCTACAAGCTGTGGCGCAGGCTCACCCTGCGCGGCATCACCCAGCGCCGTTCGATCCAGTCGCTGCGTCAGGCGCTGGAGCAGGAGGCGCTGCTCGCTTACGCGGCGATCGCCGCCGGGGCCAACGCGCCCAAGCTGATCGCCACCTCCGAGCTCGGGCCCGACGCCGTGATGCTGGTGTACGAGCACATCGGCGGCCGTTCCCTGGACGCGCTGGAGGACTCGGAGATCACCGACGAGCTGGTGCGCGGCGCCTGGCGTCAGGTGAAGGCTCTCCAGTCGCGGCGGATCGCACACCGCAGGCTCACCGGCGACGCCATCCTCGTGGATCGTTCCGGCAAGGTGTTCGTCACCGATCTGCGCGGCGGCGAGATCGCGGCCGGTGATCTGGTCCTGCGCATGGATGTCGCCCAGCTGCTGACCACCACGGGGCTGCGGGTGGGCGCCGAGCGTGCCGTTGCCGGCGCTCTGGAGGTGCTCGGGCCCGACGCCGTCGCAAACTGTCTGCCGCTGCTTCAGCCGATCGCACTGAGCCGCTCCACCCGGGCGACCCTCCGCCGGCTCGCCCGGGAACGCTCGCAGCGCGAGCGCGAGGCGGTGCTCGAGGCGTCGAACGCGGCCAAGCGTGCCAGGGCTCTCGAACAGGGGGCGGGGTCCGAGGCATCGAAGGAGACGGCCACCGCCGGTACGGCTCCGGGCCACAAGGCCGACCTCAAGGTCACCCGCAAGTCGCACCGTAACCAGAAGCAGGCCGATAAGCGGGCCATGGACAACGCTCTGGAAGAGGTGCGCGAGGAGGACCTGCTCTCCCAGATGCGGCAACAAGTACTGCGGATCCGGCCGCAGGCACCGGTCGAACCCGTCCGGCTGGAGCGCATCAAGGCGCGCACCCTGGTCAGCTGCATCGCCGGCGCGATCGCCGCGTACTTCCTCATCTCGCAGGTCACCCAGGCCGACTTCGGTACGGTCGTCGAGGCGCAGTGGGGCTGGGTGGCGGCCGCGGCCGGCTTCTCCGCCCTCAGCTATGTCGCGGCGGCGATGAGCCTGCTGGGCTTCGTGCCGGAGCGGGTGCCGTTCGGCAAGACGGTGCTGGCACAGGTCGCCGGGTCCTTCGTGAAGATCGTCGCCCCGGCCGCGGTCGGCGGTGTGGCGCTGAACACCCGCTTCCTCCAACGTGCCGGAGTACGTCCGGGGCTCGCCGTGGCGAGCGTCGGTGCCTCGCAGCTGTTCGGTCTCGGCTGCCACATTCTGCTGCTGGGGGCTTTCGGCTATCTGTCCGGTACCGAGAAGACCCCGTCCTCGCTCACCCCTTCCAGGGCCGTGATCGCCGGGCTGCTGACGGTCGCCGTGCTGGTGCTGGTGGTGACGGCGGTTCCGTTCCTGCGGAAGTTCGTGGTGACGCGGGTGCGGTCGCTGTTCGCCGGAGTCGTTCCGCGCATGCTCGACGTGGTGCAGCGGCCACAGAAGCTGCTGACGGGCATCGGCGGAATGCTGCTGCTGACCGGTCTGTTCGTGATGTGTCTGGACGCGTCGGTCCGGGCGTTCAGCGGTCCGGATGTGCCGCATCTCAGTTACGCGAGCATCGCGGTGGTCTTCCTGGCCGGTAACGCGCTGGGGTCGGCGGCGCCCACACCGGGCGGGATGGGCGCGGTCGAGGGTGCGCTGACGCTGGGGCTGATCGCGATCGGCCTGCCGAAGGAGGTCGCGGCACCGGCCGTTCTGCTGTACCGCCTGCTGACGCTGTGGCTGCCGGTGCTTCCCGGCTGGCTCTGCTTCAACCATCTGACGCGCAAGGGCGAGCTGTGACCCGTAAGGACCGGCCCTGACGGCTTCTCAGCCCTCAGCCGTCAGCTCCCAGCCGTCGGACGGGCTTGTCCGTGGGACCGGTCGCATGTCCGCAAGGCCGGTCGCATGTCCGTAGGGCCGGTCGCGTGTGTCCGCAAGGCCGGAGACGTGCCCGCAAGGCCGGTCGCGTATGCCTGCAAGGCCGGAGACGTGCCCGCAAGGCCGGTCGCGTATGCCTGCAAGGCCGGACGCATGTCCGCAAGGCCGGACGCCGTGCCCGTAAGGCCGGACGGGCGATCGAATCGCCCCCGGCCACCCACTTGGGCGGGTGTCTCGTGCACCGGTCCGGTTCCCGCCGCACGATGGGGCTATGAGGACCTCCCCTGCCCTACGTGCCACCGCTCTCGCTGCCGCCGTCACCGTGCTCCTTCCCATCACCGCCTGCTCGGAGAGCGGCAACAAGGACGACCCGGACGGGCCGCAGAGATCTCCGCTGGCGGCGAATGCCGCCGAGGCGAACAGCTCCGGCGACCTCGCTTCTCAGCAGCTGACGTGGAAGCCCTGCCCTGCCCCGTCCCCGGCGCAGGGCAGCGGATCGGTCCCGTCGCCCCTGCCCGGCGGCACCCCCTGGGAATGTTCCTTCATGAAGGTCCCGCTCGACTACGCGAAGCCTCACGGCAAGACGATCGAGCTGGCACTCATCCGGGCCAGGGCCACGAACCCTGACAAGCGGATCGGCTCCCTCATCTTCAACTTCGGCGGCCCCGGCGCCTCCGGGGTCGCCACCCTGCCCGCCTTCGGCACCATCTACGACAAGCTTCGCGCTGGCTACGACCTGGTCAGCTTCGACCCGCGCGGGGTCGGTGGCAGCGCGGGCGTGGAGTGCAAGACCGACCATCAGCTCGACGCCCGCTTCGAGATCGACGGCACTCCGGACACCACCGCCGAGGTGAATGCCCTCGTCGAGGACACCAAGTCGTTCGCGTTGGCCTGCGAGAAGAACTCCGGCACGGAGCTCCCCTACGTCGGCACCACCAACACCGCCCGCGACATGGATCTGATGCGTCAGGTGCTCGGTGACAAGAAGCTGCACTACTTCGGCATCTCGTACGGCACCGAACTGGGCGGCGTCTACGCCCACTTGTTCCCGCAGAACGTCGGCAGGTCGGTGCTGGACGCGGTGATCGATCCGACCCAGAACTACGAGCAGACCTCCCTCAGCCAGGCCAAGGGGTTCCAGCTCGCGCTGGACAACTTCACCAAGGACTGCGCGGACCGCGGCGACGCCTGCAGGCTCCCCGGTGCCACCGGGAAAGAGGTCGAGCAGGGGATCTTGGATCTTCTCACCCGGCTGGAGAAGAAGCCGATCCCCGGGATCGGGAACCGGCAGCTGACCCAGACCCTCGCCATCACCGGCATCGCGGCCGCCCTCTACTCCCGCCAGACCTGGCCGTTGCTGGAGCAGGGAGTGGACGAGGCCGACGGCGGGAGCGGTGCGCTGCTCCTCGCCCTCGCGGACTCTCTGAACGGCCGTTCCGACAACGGTCACTACAACAACTCGATGGCCGCCAACACCGCCATCAGCTGTGCCGACTCCAAGCTGCGGTTCACCGTGGACCAGGCCAAGGCGAGGCTTCCGGAGTTCCGGTCCGCCTCGTCGGTCTTCGGTGACTACCTGGGCTGGGGCCTGATGGCCTGCACCGGCTGGCCGGTGGCAGGCGCCTGGGACACCCCGGACGTCAGCGCCCCGGGCGCGGCCCCCATCCTCGTCATCGGCAACACCGGCGACCCGGCGACCCCGTACAAGGGGGCGAAGGCGATGGCCGACGCGCTGGGCAAGGGCGTCGGTGTGCAGATGACGTACGAGGGCCAGGGGCACGGCGCGTACAACAGCGGCAATGCCTGTGTGCAGAAGGTCGTGGGCGGCTACCTGCTGGAGGGCAAGGTTCCGGCGGCCGGGACCGTCTGCAAGTAAGCCTCGACCACGGACGGCCTGGCATGGGCGCACTTTCTGTACGTTGTATGTGCAGGAACATCGGGGAGGAACGTACGCGGCCGCTGCCGACCGGCTCGGGTCGCGAACGCCGCGCTGCCCGCCGCCCTCACCCGCGACAAGGGCCGGCGCCTCGGCTCGATGCTGTTCAACTTCGGCGGCCCCGGCGGTTCGGGGGGTCTCGATACTGCCGCGCGCGGCCGACTCGTACGGGAAGCTCAACGCCCGCTACGACCTGGTGAGTTTCGACCCGCGCGGGGTCGCGGGCAGCGCAGGGTCCAGGCCGAGCAGAAACTTCCAGTCCATCCGGGCCCGCACCTGGTCAGCGGCCTGCCGGTCGGTCAGCCCCTCCGCGTACTGCAACACCGATACCAACGCCAACGCCCCCGGCGAGACAGCTGGACGTCCCCGGACAGCGAACGCTCCGGCGAACGCCTCGTCCTCAAACAGCGGGCCCAACGCCTCCCGGATCCGCACCGCCAGCGTCCCCTTGGGAAAGGCCGCCCGCACCACCCGGGCCGTCAGCTCAGGCACCCCCTGATCCACACGCGGCTCCAGCGACATCCCTCTCGGCCCACCCACGACCACAACAACCATGGAAGACCAACGAACCAGCCCTGCTCGAATCACGCATTTCTCAGCAGAGTCCTTCAGCCCGGTGCACTGCGAATAAACCCGGTAGCTCAATCCTGAAGCCCGGTGCACTGCGAATAGACCCGTTAGCGCAGATCCGGGGTACGCCGAAGGGGCCGGTCCGCAGCGGACCGGCCCCTTCGAGGTGTTCGGACTCAGTACACCGGCTTCTCGGGCTCGATCTGGTTGACCCAACCGATCACGCCGCCGCCCACGTGCACCGCGTCGGCGAAACCCGCCGACTTGAGGACCGCGAGGACCTCGGCGCTGCGGACACCGGTCTTGCAGTGCAGGACGATGCGCTTGTCCTGCGGGAGGTCCTGGAGGGCGCTGCCCATCAGGAACTCGTTCTTCGGGATCAGCCTGGCGCCGGGGATCGAGACGATCTCGAACTCGTTCGGCTCACGGACGTCGATGATCTCGATCTTCTCGTCCGTGTCGATCCACTCCTTGAGCTGCTTGGGAGTGATCGTGGAGCCGAGCGCCGCCTCCTGGGCCTCCTCGGACACGACGCCGCAGAAGGCCTCGTAGTCGATGAGCTCGGTGACGGTCGGGTTCTCGCCGCAGACCGCACAGTCGGGGTCCTTGCGGACCTTGACCTGGCGGTACTGCATCTCCAGGGCGTCGTAGATCATCAGTCGGCCGACCAGCGGGTCGCCGATACCGGTGATCAGCTTGATGGCCTCGGTGACCTGAATGGAGCCGACGGAGGCGCAGAGCACACCGAGCACGCCGCCTTCGGCGCAGGAAGGGACCATGCCCGGCGGGGGCGGCTCCGGGTAGAGGCAGCGGTAGCAGGGGCCGTGCTCGGACCAGAAGACGGACGCCTGGCCGTCGAACCGGTAGATCGAACCCCAGATGTACGGCTTGTTCAGCAGTACGGCCGCGTCGTTGACCAGATAGCGGGTGGCGAAGTTGTCCGTGCCGTCCACGATCAGGTCGTACTGGGCAAAGATGTCCATCACATTGTCGGCTTCGAGCCGCTCCTCGTGAAGGACCACATTCACGTACGGGTTGATGCCCAGTACCGAGTCCTTGGCGGACTCGGCCTTGGAGCGGCCGATGTCCGTCTGGCTGTGGATGATCTGGCGCTGCAGGTTCGACTCGTCGACCTCGTCGAACTCCACGATGCCGAGCGTGCCGACACCGGCGGCGGCCAGGTACATCAGGGCCGGCGAACCGAGACCGCCGGCGCCGACACACAGCACCTTCGCGTTCTTCAGCCGCTTCTGTCCGTCCATCCCGACATCCGGGATGATCAGGTGACGGGAGTACCTGCGGACCTCGTCGACGGTGAGTTCAGCAGCTGGCTCGACCAGGGGTGGCAGCGACACAGGAACCTCAACAATGCAGGTGGCCGGTTTCTACGTACTTCATCTACGTACGGTTGTTCTTGCCGTAACACTGCCACGCCCCTGCTCATTCCGAGATACCTGGTCCGATCCGCGAGACGATTTCGTCCCAGTACCTGGGCAGCGCCGCGAATGGGTCCGTTTGTCCGCGTCGGCCGTCCCGGTCCGTGAAGAAGATGGTGCCCGCGCCCTGCCAACGGGCAATGCGCATGGCCTCTTCGAGGTGGGTGCGCGGGACGCTGTGGACGAAGTGGGCAAACCGCTCCGGTGGGTAGGCGGCGGTCCACTCCGCCACCTGCGACCAGCGGTAGTCGGTCCACGGTCCGGAGAAGGTGACCAACTGGTCGGCGGCCTCCGCATAGCCCGGATACGGATGGGTGCCCAGCCCCAGCACCAGCAGCCCGCCCCCCTCCCCGCAGTCGCCGCCGCTGCCCCTGACCCTGCCCCTGTCGCTGTCGCTGTCGCTGTCGTCGAAAAGTGTGGCGAGTGTGCTCGTGAGACGGCGGACCGCCGGGAGGTCGGCACGCTCGGCCGGACACCGCCCGAGATAGAAGCCGTCGACGCGATACCAGTCGCAAAAGGACTGCGCGTCGGCGATCAGCTCCCCGAAGGGACGGCTGCCGTAGGCCAGATCGAGATGGCCGAGCAGTCGGCCGCCCGCCGTCCGGACGGAGTCCTGCGAGCCCTCGCCGTGCACGGCCCGCTCCCGTGCGTTGCGGAGTCGGCCCGCGGCCTCCAGGCAGTGCGGATCGGGGCGGGCACCGGGGCCGTTGTCGATACTGAGAACCGCCCAGTGCAAAGGGGTGCCGGGACGGGTGAGCTCGGCCCACTCGGTGGGGGCGAGCAGCGGATGCGCGTAGCCGGGGACGCCGAAGCCGAGCTGCTCGGCGCCGCTGGTCCTGCGTGCGGTGTCGGTGGGGGTCAGATACGGCACGCCGCCTCCATCCAGATGTCGGCGAGGGACTCCTCCAGATTGATCCGGGGGCGCCAGCCGAGCCGGTCCCTGGCGGTGCGGACGTCGGCCTGCTGCCAGGCCCCGCAGCCGTCCGGATAGGGGGACGGGGTCGCCGAGAGATGCTCGATGACCGACTCGGTCGAGGTGCGCTGGGCGCCAATGGGCACCCGGGGCGGGGGCGCGTCGAGTTCGTGGAGTGTGCCCGCGTATCCGGCGACCCTGGCGAGGACGGCGGCGGCGTCCCGAAGCCGCACGGCGCGGCCGGTACCGATGTTGACGACGCCCTGCGCGGCGGAGAGCGAGGCGGCGTGCACGGCGCGCGCGACATCGCGTACGTCGACGAAGTCGCGCTGCACGCCGAGGCCGCTGAGCTTCAGCTCGCCGTCGCCGGACTGCATGGCCCGGCGCATCGCCTCGGCGAGCCTGCCGAGCGGGGAGCCGGCCGGGGTGCCGGGGCCGACCGGGGAGAAGACCCGCAGCACAACCGCGTCGAGGCCGGAGCCGAGGACCAGTTCGGTGGCGGCGAGTTTACTGACGCCGTACGGGCCGCCGGGGCGCGGAATTGCGTCCTCCGCGGTCGATGAGCCGGGCTGCGAGGGCCCGTACTCCGACGAACAGCCGACCTGGACGAGCCGGGCCGTACAACCGCTGCGCCGCATCGCCTCGCAGACGGTGGCGACGGCGACAGTGTTGTGCCGGGTCAGATCGCGGGCCCCTCCGCGGGTGGCGCCCGCGCAGTTGACGACGACTCCGGGGTGGACGGCGTCCAGGAAGCGGGTCAGCGCGCCGGGGCTTCCGCTGGCGAGGTCGAACCGTACGTCGGCGTCGTCACCGCGACCGAGCGCGGTGAGGTGAACGGCGGGGTCGGCGAGCAGGCGGTCGGCCACGAACCGGCCGAGGAATCCGTTGGCTCCGAGCAACAGCACCCTCATCGCGCGCCCCCTTGGTGCCGACGGCGGACTGCCGGTGCGGGGGATTGGGGGGTCATGTTCGGTGTCTCCTTGAGGAAGTGAATGCGGTACGGGGCGGGGCAGGGGCCCGCGGCGTCGGCTCCGCGGGGGCGTACAGGTGGTTCGTATGTGAGGGTGGAGCGGTGGTGCGGGTGCGGTCGCGGGGTTACACGGTGGTGCGGGTCTCGTCGCCGGGCTGAGCCGGGGTGTGGGCGGATGCCCGGGAGAGGGCGACGGTGGCGGTGATCAGCAGCCCGAGCGCGGCTGCGCCACAGGCGACGGCGGGTACGGCTCCGGTGCCGGCCGCCACGACGAGGGAATCGACGGGGCGGGCGAGGAAGTGCAGACCGGGCAGCCGCCCGGCCAGGACCAGGGCGGGTGCCAGCGCTTCGACGGCGCAGGCGGCGGCGAGCCCCATAGCAGCAGGCTCGGGGAAGCCGTGCACGGTCAACAGCCGGGCCAGCAGGAGCAGCACACCGAGCGCGGCCGCGCCGACGAAGGCGCCGCCTCCCCCGTATCCCAGGTGCGCGAGGTACAGCAGCCCGGCGAGGACGCACAGGTGGAGTGCGACGGTTCCGAACAGCAGGGGGCGCACCCCTGCGGCGAACTCTTCCAGTGCGCGGCTTCCGATGAGTTTGCGGTGCGCGTGTACGGAGAAGAGGTGCGTGCACCAGGCGGCCGGGGCGACAGAGAGGGCCAACCCCAGCAGCGGTGCGGGGGTGAGCGTCCAAGGGCCTTCTGGGCCGCCGCTGAGTACCTGGTCGAGCAGCGCGTTGCCGTACAGGGCATATCCGAGGAGCCAACAGCCGTACACATGGGCGGTGCCGGAGGAACGGCCCTCGGCATGCAGGGGGCCGCTGCGCAGGCTGAGGGTGAGGCCGATGAGGGCGACGAGCGCTCCGGCGAGGGTGATCGCAAGCCGTCCCTGGCCACCGAGCACCCCCTCGGTGAGCCTCAGTGCGCCGGCGGTCGCGATGCAGGCGGCGCCCGGCACCAGTGCGCGGAGCGACCACGCGGCGCGCGTCTCGGTGTCACGCTCCGGCGCGCGAAGTCCTGTTGCGGTCTCCCCCGTCACGCCGGGTACCCGTGCGAAGAGTTCCTCGGCGAGCGAGAAGACGTCGCGGTGCCGGTAGCGGGCGGCAGCGCGGTCGGTGACGCCATGCGCTTCGAGCCCGGCGGCGATCGCCAGCGGATCGACGGCCCGCTCGCACAGTTCGCGGTGGCGGTGCATCAGCGATTTCACGGGGTCGGCGGGACCGCGGCGCGAGGCGTTCAGCTTGCGCGCCGGAGCGGCGCGCGCGATCTCGGGTGCGCGGGGGGCAGCAGCCCGCTCTGTGGCGGCCTGCTCTGAGGGGGCTTTCTCTGTGGCTTTCGGTGCGGGGGCGGGCTCCGTGTCGGCGGGAGCTGTCACAGGTGCGGCCTCGGCATCGGAAGCCCTGCCGGGAACAACCGGGTCCGGGCTCGGCGGACCCCACACCGGCTCCGACATCTCGGCGGCGAAGGTATCGGAGACCAGCGCCCAAGAACGGAGGTCCCAGCTTCCGCCGGTGGTCGGTGTGGCGGGTGCGTCGGAGACCTCGGTCGGGCGGCCCATGGTGATTCCTCCGTGATCGTCGCCGACTGCACCGGACCGTCCGGGCCCGCCGCTACGGCCCGGCCCAACCGTCCTTTGTTCCTCTTCAGACATCGCCGTCACCCGCTCCCCGCACTCCCGCGCAGATGGCCCGGAGCTCGGCGGCCCAACTAGGCGTGCGGTCGACCGCGGCTGCCGGGGCGGGACTCGAGCCCGTCCACGGGCCCAGGACATGCGCCTCGGGCGGGGTGGCGAACGGGCGCGGTGCGCCGTCGGCGTTCACCGCGTCGACCTCCCTGCGCATGGGGGCGTGCGAGATCAGCTCCAGGTAAATGCCGCGAAATGCCGCGAGGTTCTGTTCGACGGTGAAGAGTTCGAGCGCCCGGGCGCGTGCCGCCGCTCCGAGCCGTGCGCGGCGCTCGGGGTCGCGCAGCAGCGCGAGGCACGCATCGGCGAGCGCCCGGGGGTTTCGCGGGGGCACCACGAGCCCGGTACCGCCGATGACTTCGACGACCGCGCCGACATCCGTCGACACTGTGGCCCGTCCGCAGAACATCGCCTCGACGAGACTGATGGGGAAGCCTTCGACGACGCTGGAAAGGACGACGACCCCGCCCGCCGCATAGGCCTCCGACAGGCCCTCCACCTCGGCTCCGCCGATGTCCTCGAAGGAGACCGGGTTGTCGCCGACGGCGTGCGCGTCCGTGGCCTCGTCGGGGAACAGCTGGGCGGCGAGCGTCCGGCAGTGGGCGAGATAGGTGGCGCCTTCCGGGCCCCGAGCCGCCGCGCCGATGATCCGCAGTCGGGCCTCCGGTTCGGCCTTCCGTACCTCCACGAAGGCGTGCAGCAGCGCGATCAGGTCCTTGGCGGGCTCTATCCGGCCGACCCAGACCAGTGTGTCGTCGGGTCCGCTGTCACCGCTCTCCCCCAGCGCCGTGAACCGACCGGACTCCATGCCGGGGTAGACGGTGCGCAGCTTCTCGCGCTCGGCACCGCACCGTTCCTGCCAGCGGCGGGCATGGGTGTTGCCGGGGGTGATGAGTGCGGCCTGCCGGTACACCTCGGTGGCGAGCCGGCCGTGGAAGCCGGCGAGCAGGGCGCGTACCGGCGCACTCAGGGAAGTGCCGGCCGCGGCGAGGTAGTGCGCCCGCAGATGCACGCCGTGCTCGGTGACCAGCAGCGGTACCCCGAAGAAGCGTTTGGCCAGCAGTCCCGGCAGGGCGGCGGCACCGCCGGACGTGGCATGGCAGAGATCGACCGCGCCAAGGCTCTCCTCGTCGTACCAGTCGAGGGAGAGCGGGCGCAGCACCCGGTCGAGTTCCCGGGCGAAGGCGAGGAGGTCGGGGACGGTGGCGGTCTGAACGGTGCGCCCTGCGCCCGGAGCGCGGCAGGCGGCTTCGAGTACGCGTACGGCGGTCTCGGAGCGGAGCGCCGTGGGAAGCCCCCCGTGTTCGCGGGCCAGTTCGGCGAGTCCGTACAGGCCCTCCGTGAACTGGGCGTCCGCGATGCCGACGGCCGTACGCCCGATACGCCTCTCTTCGCTCCGTTCGCCAAAACCCGCGTCCCCGCTCACGCCCGGACGAAGGCCCCCGCCCCCGCCCTCGCGCGCATTCCCGACGTCGCCCTCGCCGCCCGTCGCATCCACTGCGCAGACCGAGGTCGCGAGAGCCGTGAAGTGCGCCGTGAAGCACTCCCGTTCGCGCCGCCCGTAAAGACGTCCGCCGCCGCTCGTCACCATCCGGGCGAGCAGCCCCTTGAGGGCGTGGGTGCCCAGGAAGTCCTCGCCGGCCGTCCACAGCGGCGCCGTTCGCACCCGGCTGACCTGCGGCGGGAGCGGGACCCAGCCCCGCGCCTCCTGCTCGGCGGAGCGGCTGAGCGCGAAGAGGTCGAACTCGTGCTGCGTGAGTCCGCGCACCAGACGGTCGCACCAGAGTCTGGACTCACCGGTCGCATACGGATAACCACCGTCGGTGAGGAGTCCGATCCGCACGAGCACACCCCCGATCTCCCTTGTGGGCGGCCGCCGTTGGAACGGCGGCTCACAGCGGGACGACCGTAAGCGGATACGTCGGTGGGGGGGGGGGGGGGGGGGGGGGGGGCCCCCCCCCCCGGGGGGGCGCGGGGGGGGGGGGGGCCCCCGCGCCGGGGGGGGGGGGGGGGGGGGCCAAAGTTTGTTGCGGGGGGGGGGCGCGGCCCGC